>JAWVZU010000059.1:0-15960 GCA_033722075.1 Lysobacterales bacterium | reverse complement strand
TCCAGCCGGATGCGGGTCTGCTGGCCGAAACCGTCCTGGATGACGAGCCCCTCCAGTACCGAATCGACGAAGGCGATCTCGACCCATTCGAACTCGGCCTCCGGTGCACGCGGGCGGAGGAGGATGAGCTCCACCCCGTCCTGCTTCGAGTAGGACACCTCGTAGCGTTCCTCGAGCGTAGCCGGCCGGGTCAGCACGTAGAGTGGTGAGCTGGATGCCGCCGTGTCCTGGTCCTTGACGGTCACCTGTTCCAGCTCGACATCGTGCATCCAGACGCGATTGCCGTCGGCGACGATCAGCTGTTCGTAGGGTGTTTCGTAGTGCCAGCGAAACAGGTTGGGCTCGCTGAGTGCGAGCGCGCCGGTGGATTCCTCGACCAGCCGGCCGGTTTCATCGACGACCTGCTGCTCGAAGCGCCCGGTCAGGGTCTCGAGGCTGCCGGTCAGTTCTTCGATGCGGGGATCGACCGCCAGCGCCGGCTGGGCGCCGGCAAGCAACGCCAGGGCTGCCGCAAGCAGCAGGGGAAACATTTGCATAGTTCGCCTTTCTCAGTCTTCCGGGGGCGGCGGCGCCAGGACCTCGCGGTTTCCGTTGTGTTCCGGCGGACTCACGATGCCCTGGGCTTCCATGTCCTCGATCAATCGGGCCGCCCGGTTGTAGCCGATGCGCAGATTCCGTTGCACGTAGGAAATCGAGGCACGTCGCGACTTGGTTACCACGTAGACCGCCTTGTCGAACAGTTCGTCGCTCTGTTCGTCTGCGGGCGTCTGCGGGATTCCCGCATCGTTGATGACCTGTCCGTCCGTGGTGGTCTGCGTTTCCTCTAAGACCTCCTCGACGTAATCCGGTTCACCGTGCTCCTTGAGGTATTTCACGACCGCATGGACTTCGTGATCATCGACGAAAGCCCCGTGGATCCGCTCGGGCAGAGCCTTTCCGGGGGGCAGGAACAACATGTCACCGTGCCCCAGGAGCTGCTCGGCACCCTGTTGATCCAGGATCGTCCGGGAATCCACCCGGCTGGACACCTGAAAGGCGATCCGCGACGGGATATTCGCCTTGATCAGGCCGGTAATCACGTCCACCGAGGGGCGCTGGGTCGCCAGGATCAGGTAGATTCCCGAAGCACGGGCTTTCTGGGCAAGCCGGGCGATAAGCTCCTCCACCTTCTTGCCGACGATCATCATCATGTCGGCCAGTTCGTCGATGATGACCACGATGTTCGGGAGCGGCGCGAGCACTTCCGGTTCGTCGCCGTTGACCTCCGGGTCGTGCAGGGGGTCGGTCAGCGGCTTCCCGGCCTTCTCCGCTTCTCGGATCTTGCGATTGAAACCGGCGAGATTGCGCACCCCGACGGCCGCCATGAGCTTGTAGCGACGCTCCATTTCCGCCACGCACCAGCGCAGTGCGTTGGCGGCCTCCTTCATGTCCGTGACGACCGGGGCCAGGAGATGCGGAATCCCCTCGTACACCGAGAGCTCCAGCATCTTCGGATCGATCATGATCAGCCTGACCTGATCCGGCGACGCCTTGTAGAGCATGCTCAGGACCATGGCGTTGATGGCCACCGACTTCCCCGACCCGGTGGTTCCGGCCACCAGCAGGTGGGGCATGCGCGCCAGGTTGGTCACCACCGGCCGGCCGCTGATGTCCTTGCCAAGCCCCAGGGTCAGCGGCGAGTTGGCGTCATCGTAGTCCTTGGAGCGCAGAATCTCGCTCAGATAAACAATCTCTCGCCGGGCATTGGGAATTTCGAGTCCGATCACGGACTTGCCGGGGATTACGTCCACCACGCGAACGCTCACAACGGACAGGCCGCGAGCCAGATCCTTGGCCAGGTTGGCGATCTGGGCGCCCTTCACGCCCGGCGCCGGCTGAAGTTCGAAGCGGGTGATCACCGGCCCCGGATAGACGCCGACCACCTCCACCTCGATCTTGAAATCGGCCAGCTTCAGCTCGACCTGCCGGGCCAGGGCCTGGAGGGTCTCCGCCGAGTAGCCTTCCCGCTGCTCCGGGGGCTCGTCCAGCATGCTCAGCGGCGGCAGCGGGCCGGCCGGAATGTCCTTGAACAGCGGCATCTGCACGTCACGCGCCGAGCGCTTGCTCTCCTCGGGCCGGGCCGCCTTGCTTTCCAGCTTCGGCGGCTTGCGGGTCTTGCGTTTCTCGGACTCGACCCGCCGGATCTGGACCCGCGACTTGCGGGCCCGCCGACCGGCGCGCCACTCGGCAAAGGCCTCCCGGCGCGACTGCAGCCAGGTCCAGGTCTTGAGCGTCGCCGCGCCGACAATGTCCATCAGCCACAGCCAGGAGAGACCGGTCATGAGCGTGATGCCTGCGAGGAACGAGGCCAGCAACAGCAGGGTCGCTCCCAGGAAGCCGATGATGGGCACAAGGTTGTAACCGACGAGCTGGCCGGAGATTCCGCCACCACCCTCCGGGGTGAGCAGACCACCCGAAAAGTGCAGCTGGGCGAGGCCGCAACCGGCCAGCACCGTGATCAGGACCCCTGCGGCCCGGACGGCGACTTCGCTGCGCTCCTTGCGGGCCTTCTCGCCGCGCAAGACCTGCCACGCCCAGAACGCAAGAAATACCGGAAAGAGGAAGGCGAGGTAGCCGAACAGGGTGAGGCCGATGTCGGCGATCCACGCTCCGGCGATGCCACCGGTATTGCTCACCCCGCCCCCCTGCCCGCTGTGGGACCATCCGGGATCCGCCGGGTCGTAGGTGACCAGGGCAACGGTCAGATAGATGGCTAGCGGACCCAGCACCAGGAAGGCCGCTTCGCGCAGCCGCGTGACCAGGTGCTCAGCCAACCGGTTGGGATTTCCTTGTCTCTTCAAGTCTCGGCGCTCTCCAGCAAGCCTCGGAGTTTAGCGAAAGCGTGGGCCCCACACCAACTCAGCGAAATTTATCATTATTTTTCATAATCATAGAAAGACAACATAACCGAAAATATCAGGTCGTTGCATGATTTCCCTGCGGTGCCGGCGCTTGAATTCGGAGGTTTCTCGCCCCAAGCTCTCACAACGCCGCGCGCTCGCCAACAAAGGACTTGTTTCGATGACCGACCGCAAGCATTGCAAGGTACTGATTCTCGGCTCCGGTCCTGCGGGCTATACCGCAGCACTGTACGCCGCCCGGGCCAATCTCGATCCGGTCATGGTGACCGGAATGGAGCAAGGCGGTCAGCTCATGACCACCACCGATGTCGACAACTGGCCTGGAGACGTCGAGGGCCTGCAGGGGCCGGCCCTGATGCAACGGATGCTCGAGCACGTGGAACGCTTCGATACGGAGGTGGTTTTCGATCACATCATCGAGGCGGACCTCTCGCAGCGCCCATTCGTGTTGACCGGCGACAATGGTGAATACACCTGCGACACGCTGATCATTGCCACCGGCGCCACTGCCAAGTACCTCGGCATACCCTCGGAAGAAGCCTACAAGGGCCGCGGGGTGTCCGCCTGCGCGACCTGTGACGGTTTCTTCTACCGGGATCAGCCGGTGGTGGTCATCGGCGGCGGCAATACGGCCGTCGAAGAAGCATTGTATCTATCCAATATCGCTTCCAGGGTCACCCTGATCCACCGCCGGGACGAGCTTCGAGCCGAGAAGATCCTCCAAGGCCGACTTTTCGAGAAAGCGGAGAGCGGCAACGTCGACATCGTGTGGGATCACGTCGTCGATGAGGTCCTGGGCGACGACTCGGGGGTGACCGGCGTGCGGGTCAAACACGTCGAGTCCGGGGAAACCCGCGAAATCGAGGCCCAGGGGTTTTTCGTGGCCATCGGTCACACGCCCAACACGGGGCTGTTCGAAAACCAGCTCGCGATGAAGAACGGATACATCACAATCCGCACCGGGCTGGACGGCATGGCGACGGAAGCGAGCATTCCCGGGGTTTTCGCGGCCGGCGACGTCGCCGACCAGGTCTACCGTCAGGCCATCACGTCTGCGGGCTTCGGGTGCATGGCTGCGCTGGACGCCGAGAAATACCTGGACGGACTGGAGCGGGCCGAGGAGGCTGGCGAGGAGACAGCCGTCGCCTGACCGGCCCATGAGAGCGCGCTTCGGGTCGCTGGCTGGAGTCGACGAGCAGGCCTGGAAGCGGCTCGTTCCCGATGACGATCCGTTCCTCCAGTTCGCATTCCTGCATGCCCTGGAAAAGTCCGGCAGCACGACGCCTGAGACGGGCTGGGCACCGTTCCACCTGACCCTGGAGCAGGCGGACGGAAGCCTCGCCGGCGCATCGCCGGTGTACGTAAAAGCTCACTCCCACGGCGAATTCGTCTACGACTGGCGCTGGGCCGCGGCCTACGAACAGGCCGGTGGCCGCTACTATCCCAAGCTGTTCGTCGGACCACCCTTCACGCCGGCAACCGGCCCACGGTTGCTCGGTCCGGCGGCCGAACGGCTGGTGCCCGCACTTCGCGAGGTGCTCGATCAGGGCGATTTCAGCTCCATCCACGTGGGATGCGTCGATGCCGGCGACCGGTCCCGGTTCGAGGCGGCCGGCTTTGTCTCCCGCGCCTTGTGGCAATACCACTGGCACAATCACGGCTACCGGGATTTCGATGATTTCCTCGATGCGCTGAAACGCAAGCGACGCAAGACGATCCGTCAGGAACGGCGCCGCCTTGCCCGCACCGGGTGGACCTTCCAGCGTGTTCCCGGGTCCGCTGCGGAACCCGAGGACTGGCATTTCATGCATCGGCTGTACCACAAGACCTTCCTGGAGAAGGGAAACTGGCCCACGCTCAACCAGGACTTCTTCGCACGTCTCGAGCAGGACCTGGGACGATTCGTGCATTTCGTGTTTGCCGAACTGGACGGCCGGCGCGTGGCCGGCGCCCTGTTCTTCCGCTCGGCGCAGGCGCTCTACGGCCGCTACTGGGGAGCGCTGGAGGATCACAAGTTCCTCCACTTCGAGACCTGCTACTACCAGGGAATCGAACTCGCCCTGGAACTGGGCTTGAGCCGCTTCGAGCCCGGTGCCCAGGGCACCCACAAGATTCCCCGCGGGTTCGAGCCGGCGGAGGTCTATTGCAGCCATTATTTCCGCGATCCCGGCCTGCACCGGGCCGTGGCCGATTCGCTGGCGGCCGAGTCCGTGTACCACCGCGAAGAAGGTCGTCGCCTGGCCGAACTGTCCGCCTTCCCATGATCCCCTGGATACCGCCAGATGCGCCGCCGGACGCCTTTCCGCCCGCAGAGGCCGCACAGTTCGATCCGAACGGCCTGCTCGCGGCAGGGGGCGACCTGAGCCCGGAGCGGCTGGTCGAAGCCTACCGCCGTGGCATCTTTCCCTGGTACTCGGGAAACCAGCCGATCCTCTGGTGGTGTCCGGATCCCCGCACCGTGCTGCGACCGGAAGCCTTTCATGCCAGCCGGCGCCTGCGTCGTTTCATCCGCTCACGGCGGCCCCGGGTCCGGCTCGACCACGATTTCCGGGGCGTCATCCGGGCCTGCGCCGAGGACCGTCCCGGCCAATCCGGGACCTGGATCACTCCGGCCATGCGCCAGGCCTACGAGCGGCTCTTTCGGCTCGGTGTGGCGCATTGTGCGGAAGCGCTCGTCGACGGGAAGGTAATCGGCGGCGTGTACGGGGTTGCCGTCGGGCGGGTGTTCTTCGGAGAATCCATGTATACGCATGAACAAAACGGGTCCAAGCTCGCGCTCTACGGGCTGTGCGCCTGGTTGGCGGCAGCCGGCTGGCGCCTGCTGGACTGCCAGGTCGAATCGCCGCACCTGTTCACGCTCGGCGCCGAAACCTGGTCCCGGGAACGGTTCCTGGGCGCTCTGGAAACCTGGTGCGCGCAGGCAACAGCCGATGTGGAATGGGTCACGGAGTTCGACCTGCTGGGCTGAGGCGAATTTTCGGATCCGCGCCGGGTTCGGTGGCAATTGCAGGCCGGGATCATTAAAATGCGCGCGGTCTTAGTAACACAGAGCACGCATGTCCAAAGCCGACGTAATTGAAATGGAGGGCACGATCACCGATACGCTGCCCAACACCATGTTCCGGGTCGAACTCGACAACGGACACACGATCACGGCCCACATCTCGGGGCGGATGCGCAAGAACTACATCCGCATCCTCACCGGCGATCGGGTCAAGGTCGAAATGACGCCCTACGACCTCACCAAGGGCCGGATCACCTATCGCCTTCGCACCTGACCCCGCAGCCAGGCCCGGCGGCCCCCATCCTCCGAGCTAGGTCTCGGGCGCGGCCTCGGCCGGCGCAGCTTCCCAATCCAGCTTCAGTTCACCGTCCTCGACCGTCAGCCGGACGACGCCGCCTGAGGCCAGGCTGCCGAACAGCAGCTCATCGGCGAGCGGCCGTTTGATCTTGTCCTGAATCACCCGCTTCATCGGGCGTGCGCCCATCTGCTTGTCGAAGCCGTGCTCGGCCAGCCAGGTGCGGGCTTCCGCGTCGACGTGCAGGTTGACGCCTTTTTCGTGAAGCAGGGCCTCGAGTTCGATGATGAACTTGTCGACCACCCGCAGCACGATTTCGAAATCAAGCGGACTGAACTGGATGATGGCGTCGAGGCGATTGCGAAACTCGGGGGTGAACTTGCGCCGAATCGCTTCCATCGCATCCACCGAGTGATCCTGGGTCTTGAAACCGATCGTGCGACGGCTGGCCTGTTCCGCTCCGGCGTTGGTGGTCATGACCACGATCACGTTGCGAAAATCGGCGGGCCGCCCGTTTGTATCGGTCAAGGTCCCGTGATCCATGACCTGGAGGAGCAGGTTGAATACGTCCGGGTGAGCCTTCTCGACCTCGTCGAGCAGCAGCACACAGTGAGGTGACTTGGTCACCGCTTCCGTCAACAGCCCGCCCTGGTCGAAGCCGACATAGCCCGGCGGTGCGCCGACCAGGCGCGAGACCGTGTGCGCTTCCATGTACTCCGACATGTCGAAGCGGACCAGCTCGATACCCATCTGCAATGCCAGCTGGCGGGTGACCTCGGTTTTTCCGACGCCGGTGGGACCGGCAAACAGGAAGCTGCCGATGGGCCGGTCCGGTTCCCCAAGACCGGAGCGGGACATCTTGATCGCGGAGACCAGCGCGTCAATGGCATCGTCCTGACCGAACACCACCATCTTGAGATTGCGGTCCAGCCGCTTGAGCAGGTCGCGGTCCGAAGAGGACACCTGCTTGGCGGGGATGCGCGCCATCTTGGCGACGATGTATTCGATGTCCTCTTCGTGGAGGGTTTCCTTGCGATCCTCGTCCGCAAGCAGGCGCTGACGAGCGCCCGCCTCGTCGATCACATCGATGGCCTTGTCCGGCAGGTAGCGGTCGTTGATATGCCGTGCCGCGAGGTTGGCCGCCGACTCCAGCGCCGCATTGGTGTACTCGACCTGGTGGTATTCCTCGAACCGGCTCTTCAGTCCCTTGAGGATCTCGACCGTTTCGCTGATCGTCGGCTCCACGATGTCGATCTTCTGGAACCGCCGCGCCAGCGCCCGGTCCTTTTCGAAGATGCCGCGAAATTCCTGGAAGGTCGTCGACCCGATACAGCGCAGTTCGCCCGAAGCCAGCACCGGCTTGATCAGGTTCGAGGCGTCCATCACGCCGCCGGAAGCCGCACCGGCGCCGATGACCGTGTGGATCTCGTCGATGAACAGGATGGCCTTGTATTCCTTCTTGAGCTGGGCGATGACGCCCTTCAGCCGCTTCTCGAAGTCGCCGCGGTATTTCGTTCCGGCGACCAGGGAGCCGAGATCCAGGGCATAGATCGTCGCGTCATCCAGCACCTCGGGAACCTCGCCCTCGACGATCTTCTTGGCGAGCCCTTCTGCCAGGGCGGTCTTGCCGACCCCCGATTCCCCGACGAACAGGGGGTTGTTCTTGCGCCGCCGGCACAGCACCTGGATGGTCCGTTCCAGCTCGGCCTCGCGGCCGATCAGCGGGTCGATCTTGCCCTGCTTGGCCAGTTCATTGAGATTCGTCGCAAAGCTGGCCAGGGGATTGGGCTTGCGACCTTCCTGCCCCTCTCCCTCGGCCTCTGCGCCGGTCGAGGCGGAGTCCGTGCTCAGCTTGGTGACGCCGTGCGCGATGTAGTTCACGACGTCGAGGCGGGAGATGTCCTGCTTGTGGAGGAAGTAGACCGCATGTGAATCCTTTTCGCCAAAGATGGCCACGAGAACGTTTGCTCCCGTCACTTCCTTCTTGCCGGAGGACTGCACGTGGTAGACGGCTCTTTGCAGGACCCGCTGAAAGCCCAGGGTGGGCTGCGTATCCCGTTCGTCGTTGGCCGGGAGAACCGGCACGGTCTGTTCGATGATGTCGTCCAGCTCCTGGCGGAGCACATCGACGTTGGCCCCGCAGGAACCAAGAACGCTCGCGGCGGACGGGTTGTCGAGGAGGGCCAGGAACAGATGTTCCACGGTCATGAACTCGTGCCGACGAGCCCGCGCCCGCTTGTAGCTTTGACTGATCGTCTGTTCCAGGTCTTTACTGAACATAGGGTTCTCTTCTCGGCTCTTGAGTATTGACCAGCGTCGCCCGCCATCGTTCAGGCGCGGATGCGGATCGTTCCGGTTGAGTCACGCCTCCTCCATGGAACATAACAGAGGATGCTGATTTTCGCGCGCATGATCGTTGACCAGATTGACCTTGGTTTCGGCGATCTCGCGGGTAAACACGCCACACACCCCTTTGCCGCGGTAATGCACCTGCAGCATGATCTGCGTCGCCTTTTCCTTGGTCATGGAGAAGAAGGTCATCAGCACATCGACAACGAACTCCATCGGCGTGTAGTCGTCGTTCACGAGGTAGACCTTGAACAACGGGGGGCGCCGGACCTCCGGCCGCACCTCCTCGGTAACTGTTCCCTGTTCAAACTTTTCTTCCGGCGAATCACTCATAGGATGTCTATTATACGAATTCCTGTGACCCTTCGGCGTCTTCCGGCATCTAACCAGAGCAGAACACGGAAAGGCGCACTTTGGACTGTTGCAAATGACCGAATCGAGCTTTGCTCAACCGGTACCGGACGAGTGGATCGAGGCCGCGCGGCGGGGCGAACGCAGTGCCCAGGAGGCCCTGTTTCGCCGCTTCCAGCGACCGATCTACACCCTGGCCCTGCGCATCTGTCAAAACGAGGACGACGCGATGGAAGTCATGCAGGACACGTTCATCAAGGTGTTCGCTTCGATCGATCAATTCAAGCAGCACTGTCCATTCTGGGGGTGGCTGCGTCAGATCGCAGTGAACATGGCACTCGGTCGCCTGCGCAAGCTGCGTCGCCGGGAGTTCACCGTGCTGGGCAATCCACCGGACCTGACGCCCCAGCGCCCGGATGATCAATTGGACCTCGCAGGCGCCTTTGCAAGGCTCCCGGCGGAAACCCGGGCGGTGGTGTGGCTCTACGACGTGGAAGGCTACAGCCACCGGGAGATCGCCGATCTGTTCGGCAACAGCGTCAGTTTTTCCAAGACCCAGGTGAGTCGAGCGCATGCCCGTCTGCGCGAACTCCTCGATGGCCCTTCAGGTGACCCGTTATGCACGACACCCGCGACCCTCTGAAACTGCGTGGCCTTCCGCAACTGGACCCGCCGGGCGATGCCTGGGCGGCCCTGGAAGCGCGGATGCAGCCCAAGCCCCGGCGGGCCTGGCCCTGGGCCGCAGCGGCGGTCCTGGTGCTGGTTCTCGCCGGCGGCCTGTTCCTCGATCGGGATATGCCGTTACCGGATCGGCCGGAAGACCCGGAACTGGCGGCCTGGATCACCTATTCCCAGGTTCTCGAAGAACAGCTCCGATCGGTACGGGGCCGGACGGCCGCCTACCGGGGTCATCAGGCGGTGGCCATGGCCGAACTCGAGGACATGGTGGCCGCAATCGATGCGAGCCTGGCCCGTGCCGAGTCCGACGAGCTGCGCCTCATGCTCTGGCAACAGCGGGCCCTGCTGCTCGACGATCTCGTCGCCGTCCACGCGATGGGTCACCTGGCGAACGACGGGTCCGATCAACCCACACCCATCGTGACCCGGATACCGGTCACGCTGGCCTCCAATTCACTATGAGAACAATCATGCACAAAGCAAAAGTCATCATGATCCTGGCAGCGCTTGCCGCATGCGCGAGCACGCCCGGCTTTACTGCTGACGAGGCGGAGATCGAAGCCGCCCGCAAGGCCGTGGAGAGAGCGCGCGACGAACTGCGCAGGGCAACCGAGGCACTGCGTGACGCCATGGGCGATCGCCATGCTCCAGTCGTCCACCGCCAGTTCTTCACCCACACCGCCCGCCCCATGATCGGCGTAGTCATGGCCGATGATCCCGATCGCAGAGGCGTTCGCCTCAGCGGGGTCACTCCGGGAGGTCCGGCCGAAAAGGCCGGCCTCAACCCCGGCGATGTCATCGTCGCCATCGACGGGGTCGACCTGGCCGGGTCGGATGCGGTAGACCGCGCCCGGGCGCTACTGGACGACATGCAGGAAGGCGATCGCTACACCCTCGACGTGCGTACCGGTGAAGGACAGGAGCGCACCCTCACCGTCGAGGCCGAGATGCATACGCCAAACATTCGGATCGACGTGGAAGGCCTGGGCGGCGTCCTCGCGCCGGAGGCGCCGCTGTCACTGCGGCTGGAGGATCTGCGTGCCGACCTGGACCGGCTGCGGGCCCGGGCACCCGAAATGCGCGCCTTCCGCTTCGGGGACGACCAGTCCTGGCAGGTCTGGAACTTCGGCTGGCAGTGGTCCGGACTCGAGCTGGCCCAGCTGAATTCCCAGTTGGGCCGCTACTTCGGAACCGAGCGAGGCGCCCTGGTGCTGGACGCAACAGGTGTCCAGGATCCCGACCTGATTGCGGGAGACGTGATCGTCGGCGTCGAAGGGGAGGCCGTGGCCTCGCCGAAGGAGGTGATGCGCCTGCTGCGGGACCGCGAACCCGGCGATATCGTCGTCCTCGAGGTGGTTCGCGACGGGCGCACGATCGACGTTGAAGTGACCGCGCCTGAAGGATCACCGCACAAGCTGTTCTTCGATTACCGGTTCGGCTTCGATACGGAGGACGAGACCGATTCCTGAGCGCCGACGGGCGCCCCTTCAGTCGATGAGCTTTCCGGGATTCATGATCCGATCCGGGTCGAAGACCTGTTTGATGGCCCGGAACGCCGCCAGCTCTTCGGCGCTCCGGCTGTAGTCGAGGTACGGTCGCTTGAGCAGACCGACCCCGTGCTCGGCGGAGATGCTGCCTCCGTAATTTCGCACCAGGGCGAAGACCTCGTCGTTGACGCCCTCGCAGGCGGACCGGAAGGCCTCCGGTTCGAGTTCTGCCGGCTTGAGGATGTTGAGGTGGAGGTTGCCGTCGCCGATATGGCCGAACCAGACCACCTCGAAGTCCGGATAGCGTTCGGCGACCAGCGCATCCAACTCTTCCAGGAACGCAGGCACCGCCGAGACCCGCACGGCCAGGTCGTTCTTGTACGGCAGATCCGGGGCGATCGACTCGCTGATGTTCTCGCGTAAGGCCCACAGGGCCTGCGCCTGGGCTTCACTCTGACTGACCACGCCATCGTCGGCCCAGCCCCCTTCCATGGCCGCCTCGAAGAACCCGAGGGCCGCATCCTCGTCCTGGTCGAATTCGAGCAGGCAATAGTACTCGGCGCTCGATTCCAAGGGTCGCTGGAGCGAATGCCTGGCGAGCACTTTTTCCAGCGCCGGCCGGGAAAAGAACTCGAAGGCCGACAGAGCCAGGCGGTTGCGGGCCAGGCGAAAGATCTCCATCACCGCGCTCATCGAATCGGTTGCCAGCACCATCACGGCCTGCGCCGGGGGTGGCTCGGCCAGTTCCATGGTGGCGCCGACGATGATGCCCAGCGTGCCCTCGCTGCCGATGAACAGATGCCGCAGGTCGTAGCCGGTGGCGTTCTTGATCAGCCCGCGGTTCAGTTCGAGCACTTCGCCCGTGCCGGTCACGACTTCCAGGCCGGCCACCCAGTCGCGGGTCATGCCGTAGCGCAGCACCTTGATGCCGCCGGCGTTGGTAGCGATGTTGCCGCCGATCTGGCTGGAGCCCTTGGACGCAAAATCAACCGGATAGGAGAGTCCCTGTTCCGCGGCGAACTCCTGCAGCTTCTGGGTAACGACACCGGCCTGGACATGGACCAGCCGATCGACCGGATCGAAATCCAGGATGCGATCCATGCGGTCCAGCGAAACCACCACCTCGCCGTGCCCGGCGCTGGCTCCGCCGCTGAGGCCGGTACGGCCGCCGGAGGGCACCAGGTGCAGCGCTTCCCGGCGAGCCAACCGGACCAGCTTCACGACCTCCTCGGTCGACGCCGGAAAGACAATGGCCGACGGCGCGGGCTTGACCAGGCGCGTCCAGTCCTGGCCGTAGGCCTCGAGATCGTCCGGCGCAGTCGAGACCCGCAGGTCCGGCAGGGCATCCGCGAAGAGCTGGGGAATATTCATGCAGCGAATGCTATCAGTCCCCTTGAATGATGGAACCACCTTCGGCTAAATGACCGCTCTTTCGTCAAGCAGGCCAGCTCAAGCGATGCCATTGTCACTCAGCAAGGACAAGATCAGGATCCTCCTTCTGGAAGGCGTCCACCCGCGCGCCGTCGCCGTTCTTGAAGAAGCGGGCTATCACAACCTGGACGTGCGCAGCGCGTCGCTGACCGGCGATGAACTGAGGCATTCCCTGGAACCTGCCCATTTCGTCGGAATCCGCTCCCGGACCCAGCTGGACGCCCAGGTGCTCGCCGCGGCGCCGCGGCTCAATGCGGTCGGCTGCTTCTGTATCGGCACCAACCAGGTTGACCTCGAGGCGGCCCAGCTGCAGGGCGTCCCCGTGTTCAACGCACCATTCTCAAACACCCGCAGCGTCGCTGAGCTGGTCCTGGCCGAGGTGGTGATGCTCATGCGCGGCGTGCCGCAGCGCAACGCCGCTGCGCATCGGGGCCACTGGCTGAAATCGGCCAGCGGATCGCACGAGATCCGGGGCAAGACGCTGGGGATCATCGGCTACGGTCATATCGGCACGCAGCTAGGCGTCCTCGCCGAGGCGCTGGGGATGCAGGTCATCTATTTCGACATCGCCGAAAAGCTGCCCCTGGGCAATGCCTCGGCCTGCCCGTCGCTGACCAACCTCTTGCGAAGAGCCGACGTGGTTTCTCTGCACGTGCCCCAGACCGAACTGACCGAGAAGATGATCGGCCACGAGGAATTGAACTCAATGCGCCAGGATTCCTTCCTGATCAATGCGTCGCGAGGCTCGGTGGTCGACATCGATGCGCTGGCCGATGCCCTGGATCGTGGTCACCTCGCCGGCGCGGCCATCGACGTGTTTCCCAGCGAGCCGAAGTCCAACCAGGACATCTTTGAGTCCCGGCTGCGGGGCATGGATCAGGTGCTGCTGACACCCCACGTGGGCGGCAGCACCGAGGAGGCGCAGCAGAACATCGCCCAGGAGGTGGCCTCGAAGCTGGTCCGCTACAGCGACAATGGCTCCACCCTCTCGGCGGTCAACTTCCCCGAGGTGGCCATGCCCGATCTGGCCGGACGCCGCCGCATCCTCCACATCCACCGCAACGAACCGGGCGTCCTGCAGGGCGTCAACCGGGTCTTCTCCGAGCACGACGCCAATATCGCCAGCCAGTACCTGCAGACCCGGGACCGGATCGGCTACGTGGTCATGGACATCGAGACCGACGAGCCGCCCGAGGATCTGCTCGCCGAACTGGGCGAAGTGCCCGGCACGATCCGCACTCGCGTTCTCTACTAGCTGGTTACCTGATGCCCCGCGCCCAGCTCGATAACCTCCATCTGGAATACGAGGTTCTCGGCGATCCCGACGACCCGCCCGTGGTGCTCATCATGGGTTTCGGCATGCAGCTGATCGCCTGGCCCGATCCCTTTTGCGACCAGCTGATCGAGCGCGGTTTGCGGGTTATCCGCTTCGACAATCGGGATATAGGGCTCAGCTCGCGCCTCAAGCACCTCGGTCAGCCGCGGCCCGGGGCGCTGATCGCCCGCAGGAGCCTCGGATTGCCGGTCAATCCACCCTACCCGCTCTCGGCGATGGCCGACGATACGGTCGGGCTGCTCGACTACCTGGCCATTCCGAGGGCGCACATCGTCGGGGCCTCGATGGGCGGCATGATCGCCCAGCTGGTGGCCATCCGCCGGCCCGATCGGGCCGCGAGCCTGTGCTCGATGATGTCCACGACCGACCAGCTGCGCTACGGCTGGCCGCGTCCGGACATCATGCGTCTGATGCTGCACAGTCCGGGGCCCACCCTCGAAGAGCGGATTCGCCACGGTGTCCGTTTCTGGCGCGCCATCGGCAGCCCCGGCGACGTGCCAAGCGAGGACGAGGTGCGCGAGCTCGTCACCGCCTTCTACCGACGAAGCAGCGACCTGAGCGGATTCTGGCGCCAGTTCGCGGCGATCGTCGCCGAGAAATCCCGGGTGCCTCTGCTGCGGCGCCTCCGGCTTCCCGCGCTGGTCATCCACGGTGACTCGGATCCGCTGATCCGCCCTGCCGCGGGCGTGGCCACGGCCCACGCGATTCCCGGCGCGGCGCTGCACATCCTGCCGGGCATGGGGCATGATCTCCGCCCCACCTATCAGCCGCGGATCGCGGAGCTGATCGCAGACCAGGTTCATGCCGGCCATGGCTGACTACGCCGCCATCTACTCGGTCATCGCTAGCATCCCCGCCGGCACCGTGGCCAGCTACGGGCGCATCGCCCGCCTCGCCGGTTTGCCACGCCGGGCCCGCCTTGTCGGCACTGCACTGCGGCGCGCCCCGAAAGACCTGGATCTGCCATGGCACCGGGTGATCCGGGCCGACGGGCGCCTGGCTTTCCCGGAGGGCTCGGACGCCTACCATCGCCAGCGTCGCCTGCTGGAGGACGAGGGGGTCACCCTTTGCGACGGGCGGGTCGACCTGGAGGCGTTCGGCTGGGATCGCCCGCTCGATGCAATTCTCTGGGGCCCCCGGCCGGACGAACAGTGACCGTCGCACCAGTGGGCCCAGCAAAGGTATGATGTTCGCATGCTGAATCTGATTTCCGGCCTGCTGGCCATCGCCCTCTATCTGGCCGCCGCGTCCATCGTTCTCCTGGACTTCCGGCGGGGCCGCAACGTCGAACGTCGCAAGATCCTGCCTGCGGCAACGCTGGCAGCCCTGGCGCACGCGGTCAGCCTGGCCGCCACGGCGCTCTCGGAAGGCGGATTGAATTTCAGCTTTTTCACGTCCCTTTCCGTCGTGGCGTGGGTGGTGATCGTCCTCAGTCTCGCCGGAAGCCTGCTGCGGCCGATGGAGATTCTCGGAGTCGTGCTGTACCCGCTGGGCGCCCTGGCGATCAGCCTGCAGATGACCTTCGGGCGCGGCCGGGAATTGTTCGTCACCTATGGGTGGCAGATGGATGTGCATATCGCCCTGGCCCTGTTCGGTTATGCGATCCTGACCATCGCGGCCACCCAGGCCATCCTCCTGGCCGTACAGGAACGCACGCTGCGCAGTCACCGGCTCGGCGGCATCCTTAGTGCCCTGCCGCCCCTGGAGGCGATGGAGCACCTTCTGTTTCAGCTGATCTGGCTGGGCTTCGCCCTGCTGACCCTGACGCTCATTACCGGCCTGTTCTTCGTGGACAACCTCATGGCCCAGCACCTGGTCCACAAGACCGTTCTCTCCACCGTCGGCTGGTTCGTCTTCGGGACCCTGCTGTGGGGACGCTGGCGCTACGGGTGGCGCGGCCGGATGGCGATCCGCATGACGCTGGCGGGCATGCTGGTGTTGCTGCTGGCCTATTTTGGTAGCAAACTAGTCCTCGAACTGATCCTGCACCGCGTTTGATCCGCCCTCAAAGACCCGCCGCCCGACTTGGACGACATACCCCTTAGCACCCTGATCACTGCCCTGGTTGTCCTGATCCTGCTCTCCGGGTTCTTCTCCAGCTCGGAGACCGCCCTGATGTCACTCAATCG
>JAWVZU010000058.1:0-16095 GCA_033722075.1 Lysobacterales bacterium | reverse complement strand
CTCCTCCCGGTAGCCGCGGGCCTGAAGCCGGAAAAGGCGCGCGTAGCGACCATCCAGATCCATCAGTTCCCCGTGACTGCCGCGTTCGACGATGCGGCCGCGTTCGATCACGACGATCCGGTCAGCCATGCGAACGGTGGAGAACCGGTGGGAGATCAGCAGCGTGATCTTGTCGCGGGCCAGCGACCGGAAGTGCTCGAAGATGCGCGCCTCCGCTTCGGCATCCATGGCCGCGGTGGGTTCGTCGAGCACCAGCACCTCGGCCGATTCGCGCATGAAGGCTCGGGCGAGGGCCACCTTCTGCCATTGACCTCCGGACAGTTCCCGGCCGTCCTGGAACCACTTCCCCAGCTGCGTCTGGAAACCGGCCGGCAATTCCTCGATGAAGTCGTCCACCATGCCCTGCGAGCCCGCCCGGGCCCACCGGTCCGGGTCCCCGAAGGCGGCAACGTCGCCGGCGCCGATGTTCTCGCCCAGGAGGAGCTGATAGCGGGCAAAGTCCTGGAAGATGACCGCGAAACGCTGCTGCAGAGTCGCACGATCCCACGTTGCCAGCGGGCGTCCCTGGTAAAGGATCTGCCCGTCCTGCGGCTCGTAGAGCCCGGTCAGCAGCTTGACCAGCGTGGTCTTTCCGGAGCCATTGGAGCCGACAATGGCGAGGCTCTCGCCGGGGCGCACTTCCAGATCGACGCCATCGAGCGCAGCGGTTTCCGCGCCAGGGTAGCGGAAGGTCACCCCGCGAAAGACCAGCCCGGCGTCCGCATCCAGTCCTACGGTCTCCTTGCCCGGCCAGTCCCGGCCCGGCTGTTCCAGGAATTCATAGAGGTTCGACAGGTAGAGGTTGTCGTCGTACATGCCGTTGATCGCGTTGAGACTGGCGGAAACCGCCGACTGCCCCTGCTTGAAGACCATCATGTACATGGTCATCTGACCCAGCGTGATGCGTTGGGCGACCGCGCTCAGGACGACCCAAACATAGGATCCATAGAGCGCAGCGGTACCGATCAGACCGAGCACGAAACCCCAGAATCCGCGCCTCAGGGTCAGCTGCCGATCCTCCAGATAAAGGTCGCGGAAGATCTGCCGGTAGCGACCGAGCAGGAGCGGGCCGAGCTGAAACAGCTTGACCTCCTTGGCGTAGTCCTCGCGCGCCAGTACCGTTTCCAGGTACATCTGCTTGCGCGTCTCGGGGGATCGCCAATAGAAGAGGCGGAACGCCGCACCCGAGTATTTCACCTCGGCGATGAAGGCGGGTATGCCGCCAAAGGCCAGAATCAGCACCGCCAGCGGGGAAAACTGCCAGAGCAAGGCGCCAAAGCTGACGATGGCGATCATGTTCTGGATGAGGCCAAAGGTGCGGATGACCAGGCTCAGAGGGCGTGATGAGGCCTCCCGGCGGGCCCGGGTCAGCTTGTCATAGAACTCCGAGTCCTCGAACTGGGCCAGGTCGAGAGTCAGGGCCTTTTCCAGGATCATGACGTTGACCCGATGACCCAGCTGCGCACGGAGCAGTTCCTGGCAAACCGAAATCCCCGTCTGGGCACCCGCGATGGCACCGATGATCAGGCCCTCCAAGGCCACCAGCCAGAGCAATCCCGATGCGGATGGATCGGGACTTGCGATTGCCGCGACCACGCCGTCCACGATCAGTTTCCCGACCCACGCGGCGGCCGCGGGGAGAACGCCGGCGACCAGGGTCAGCACCGCGAGGATCAGGGTCAGGCGGCGGTTGGTCTGCCAGACGAGGGCAACCGCCCGCCGGCTGAACCGGAAGACCGAGAAGAAGCCCTTCAGCCGCTCGCCGGTACTACCCGTCACCTGCGGAAGATTCTCGGACCCGGCTCATGATTCCTCACGCACCAGGGGAAACTCGTGCAACGCCTCATAGCGGGCGCCGGACGACAGGGTCTCACTGCGGAAGACGCTGACCTTGTCGAAGAGAATTCGCGCATGACTCACATCCGAGGCGAGTACCGGTGCCCGCGCCTTGGTCAGCCGGCCCACGGTGACATGGGGCCGAAACGGCTTGTCGTCCGCCTCGAAGCCGCCCTCATCCAGGGCCGTACGGATCCGCTCCACCAGCCGCTCCAGGCGCGGCGTCGGGTCCAGGGCGCAGGCCATCACCCGCGGCTTTCGACGGGGAAAACCGCCGAGATAACGCGGCCGCAGCGACAGGGCGCCACGGCCATCCCGGGCCTGGTCCACGGCGCGCGCTACGGATTCAACGCGCGTGCCGTCGATGTTGCCCAGAAAGCTCAGGGTCACATGCCAGTTCAGCGAAGGTATCCAGCGTACCGAGTCGGCGGATGACCGGGCTCGATAGGCCACGACCAGTTTGCCCAGGCGCGCCAGCGAACGCGCCGACGGCGTAATTGCCACAAAGATTCTCAATCCCACCGGGCTATACTACTCAGGCAACCGGGCCCTGCGCCATACCGCCCATCAATCCACTATAATCGGCTCGGTCCCAAAGCCCGTGGAGGCCACGCCATGCCCGCCAAGGACTCCAACCACCGCACGCTCCAGGACGGCGAACTGCTGTTCACCGAAGGTGATCCGGCCGACCGCGCGTACATCATCGAGTCCGGTTCCCTGGAGATCTCGACCCAATCGGAGGAAGGCGAGGTAGTGCTGTGCCGGCTTGGACGTGGCGACATCGTCGGAGAAATGGGGGTGATCGACCGGGCCCCGCGGACCGCAAGCGCAAGGGCAATCGGGCCCACCGATCTGGTCGTTATCACCCGCGACGCGCTGACCGAACGGATCGCCAGTGCCGATCCGATCATCAAGCTCCTGGTGCAGATCCTGCTGGACCGCTACCGCAGCGGCCTCAATACGGTCAAGGGCACGCGCCTTCTGGAGACCGGTCGCGATGAGCTGATTTCCGCCGAAGCCCTCGGGGAGTATGTCCACCACGGAATCGACAAGATGCGCCTGGAGGCCGAGCTAAAGACGGACCTCAAGAGCGGCAACCTGGAAGTGTGCTACCAGCCCATGCTGGACGTGGAAACACGCCGCATCGCGGGCTTCGAGGCGCTCGTCCGCTGGAACCATCCGAGCCGAGGTTCCATTTCGCCTGAAATGTTCATCAGCCTGGCCGAGGAAACAGCCCTGATCGTCCCGGTGGGTTTGTGGGTCTTCGAACAGGCCTGCATCGCCCTGGCCGAACTCGATCGGCGGGCCCGCTCGCAGGAATTCCCCTTCGCGCCGTTCATGAGCATCAATGTGTCCGGCCGGCAGATTGCAGACCCCTATTTCATCGAGCAGGTCGCAGAGATCACCGACCGCCACGAAGTGGATCGCGGGCAGCTCAAGCTGGAGATCACGGAGACGCTTGCGGTCGATGTGCGCGCCACCTGTGGCTGGATCAGCAAGGCTCACGACCTCGGATTCCAGGTTTCGCTCGACGATTTTGGTACGGGTTACTCCAGCCTCGCGACGATCGGCCAACTGCCCGTGGATGCGGCCAAGATCGACCGGGCTTTCCTCACCAACCTGAAGTCCGATCACCGGGCCCGCGAGTTGCTGCGCGGGATTATCAGCCTGATGAAGGGGCTGGGCCTGCAGGTGATCGTCGAGGGCATCGAGAAGCCCTTTGAGCTCAGCTTCATTTCCGCCCTGGACTGCCACCTGGCGCAGGGCTACCTGGTCGGCAAGCCCCTGACCCGAGAGGCAGCCCTGGAGGCGCTCGCCGCCCCGCCCATCCTGGACTAGCCTGCTTGCCCGGATGTTGCATGAGGGGTCGGGATTTCCGGTCAAGCTCGGGGAGGCAGCTTGTTCGATCGTCCGCAGAAGCGTAGCCGTAGCTACGGTTCAAGGAGGATCGTGCAAGATGGCCTTCGAGATTGGGCGGAAAACCGACAGCGCGCAAACCGTTCTTCCGCTCGAACCGGCGAATCCAATCGAAAGCAACTGATTCCGTAACTGCGTGATGCGCGTGTCCCTTGTGCAATATTCGGGCTACGACTCGGCCAGCTTTGCCTTGATGATGCGGTCCAGGGCCTCCGGCTTGGTCTGTGGCGAAAACCGCTCTACCGGCTTTCCGTCACGCCCCACCAGGAACTTGGTGAAGTTCCACTTGATCGCCCGGCTTCCCAGCAGCCCGGGTACGGCCGATTTCAGGTACTCATACAGCGGGTGGGCCTCATCCCCGTTGACATCGATCTTGGAAAACAGGGGAAACGTCACCCCGAAATTCAGCTCGCAGAATTCGGATATCTCGGAATTGTCCCCGGGTTCCTGGGCGCCGAACTGGTTGCACGGGAAACCGAGGACTTCGAACCCCTGGTCCTTGTACTTCTCGTGGAGTGCCTCGAGGCCCTCGTACTGCGGTGTGAAACCGCATTTGCTTGCGGTATTGACGATAAGCAGGACCTTGCCTTCGTACTCGCCCAGGCTCTGCTTTTCGCCACTGATCGTCTCGACCTCGAATTCGTGAATGCTGTCCGCCATCTGGTTCCTCCTGTCTGAACTCCGCTCTGGTTTTCCTATGCCTCGGGCGGCGGATCCTCGCACCGACCGGGGCGATAGCGCTGCACGCCATCCCTGCGCGCCATGCACGCGTTGCCGTAGGTTCGCTCATTGCAGCCGCAGACCGGTTCATATTGCTGGGTGCAATAGGCCTCGACTGGTTCGTCGGGCTTGACGACGCACGGTTTCGACTCGACCTGCGGCCCGTTGCCCATGCAGCCGCCCGAGACAACCAGCAGTAGCGCCAGTACTCCGATTGACCTTCGCAACGATCGAACTCCCGTCAGTGGCGGACGACCCGCCGGCCGGCCGATAATACCCTGATGGCTACGTCGCCGAAATGCCCCCACAGCCTGTCCGACCTCGGGCCACCGTTCCGGGACCTGCATGCCCTGCACGGAAAACTGTTCCGCGATGGTTGGCCACAGCCGGATCGACTCAACGACCTGCTGTGGCGATTCCGCCTGCGGGTGCGTGGCCGACCGCTCCGTTTCCGAAGGGATGAAAGCGGGTCAACCAGCGCCCGGGACTATGAGCGGCAGATTTTCGAGACCGGAGTGGTTCCGACCCGGCCCGATTCCTGGCACGACCTGCTCAACGCACTCATTTGGGCGACCTTTCCCCGGACCAAGGCAGCGATCAACTCAGGCCATGTCAGCGATCCGGTGACTGCGAACCGCAGCCGACGACGCGACGCGCTGACGCTGCTCGACGAATGCGGGGTCGTGATTGCCACCGCTGTCCCGGAACTCGCCCACCTCAATGCCACCCATCGCTGGCGCGAGCTGTTCTGGGACCGGCGACCGCTTTGGTGGACCCGTGCGCGTCCCTACCTGATCGGCCACGGGCTCCTCGAGCAGTGTCTGGATCCGTATCTCGGCCTGACCGGCAAAGTGATCTACCTGTCCGTCGCGCCCGGCTGGTTCCACCTTCCGCTGGCGCGTCAGATTGCCCTGCTCGATGATCGGCTGGCGGCTGAGACTGCCCACCTCCGGGAGCCTTCCCGGCTCCTTCCGCTTCCCCTGCTGGGCATACCGGGCTTCGATCCGCAGAATGAGCGCGCGGAATACTACGCCAACCGGGACTATTTCCGGCCGGCGCGCCGGATCACTGATTCGCGAGCCTGAGCGAGCCGCTCTCCGACTCGAGCAGCAGGCCGCTGCCTGCGCGGACGGTCAGGTCACTGCCGAGGATCTCGAACACGCGGCTTTCCTGCCTGGCGAGATCGGTTCGGCAGAAGCGCTTGGTTGCGGCGATCGGCCCGACGGACAGCTGCCCGTCGGCATAGTCGTAGGACGCCCGAAAACTGTTGCAACCGGTCGAGCCGCTCAGGTCATCGCGGTCAAACTGAATCCAGGGTTCGCCCACCGGAGCCTCGCCGTCGATGGCGACCACGGATCGGCGCCCGCCCGACAGGTCCGGCACGGCAGTGCATGCCGCCAGGAGCAGCCCAAGCATCGCCGCGAGCCTCACCCCGGTGGCCAGCCCAGCGCGCGTCCGGCAAGAAAATGCAGGTGGATGTGCCACACCGACTGCCCGGCCTGCTCGCCGCAATTCATGACCACGCGGTAGTCGCTCTCGCCCAGTTCTTCCGCGTAAGCCTTCGCCGCGAGAAACAGCGCGCCCACCAGGGCTGCCTGGTCCTCTTGCAGATCATTGATGGTCCGCACATGCGTCTTGGGGACGAACAGGACATGGTGCGGCGCCTGCGGATTGATGTCCTTGAAGCCGATGACCTCGTCGGTCTCATAGACGATATCGGCTGGGATCTTGCGTTCGATGATGTCGAGAAACAGGCTTTCGGACATGGAACTCCTCCGGAATCAGAGCGTTTTGCGGCCGTTGAAGGCGTGCGCCAGGGTCCCGCTGTCCACGTACTCCAGGGCGCCGCCGATCGGTACGCCGTGAGCGATGCGGGAAGCGCGAATGCCGTAGGAACCGGCCATGTCACTCAGGTAATGCGCCGTGGCCTCGCCCTCGACCGTCGGGTTGGTGGCGACGATCAGTTCTTCCACCGTACCATCGGCCAGGCGGTCGGCCAACTGATCCAGGCCGAGCTCCTCGGGGCCGATTCCGTCCAGGGGGGACAGTCGCCCCATGAGGACGAAGTAGCGACCCCGGTAGTCGGTCGCCTGCTCGATCGCCAGGATATCGGATGGCGTCTCTACCGCGCAGAGGAGACGGTCATCCCGGTCAGCTGCGGTGCAGATCCGGCACTCGGCGGATTCGGTGAAGGTCCGACAGCGGCGGCAGCGCCCGATCCCTTCGAGCGCGGAATCAAGGCACTCGGCCAACCGCTGTCCCCCGGCCCGGTCGCGTTCGAGAATATGGAATGCCATGCGCTGGGCTGATTTCGGGCCGACGCCGGGCAGGCAGCGAAGGGCCTCGATCAACTGCCCCAACAACGATGAGCCGTTCAAAACGGGAGTTTCAGACCCGGCGGGAGATTCAGGCCGGATGTCACGCCGGACATCTTCTCCTTGGTCGCATCGTTGACCTTGTTGATCGCATCATTGACGGCGGCCGCCACCAGGTCTTCCGCCATCTCCGGGTCATCGGCCAGCAGGTCGCGGTCGATCTTGACCCGGCGGGTTTCATGGCGCCCGGTCATCACGACTTCGACCAGGCCGCCGCCGGCCTGGCCCGTGACTTCGATCTGAGCCACCTCTTCCTGGGCCTGCTTGAGCTGGTCCTGCATTTTCTGGGCCTGTTGCATGAGACCCGCCAGAGCACCTTTCATCATCTGTTCCGCTTCAGTTGTTCAGGGGTTTGACGCTGTCTGCTATGACTGTGGCATCAAACTGGTTTTTCAAGTTCCGCACCAGCGGATCGTTCTCTATCGAGTCCTCTGCGCGCTGCTGCCGCTCTGCCGCCTCCCGCGATTGGCGCGCCGCCGGACTGTCCTCCGTCTGCTCGATTTCCACGAAGCGGACCACCGCATCCTTGCCGACCAGTCGGCTCAGGGCGGCCTTGATCTTCTTTTCCGAGCCGGCAGTCCGGAGGTGCGACTGCTCACGCGCGATCAACAACCTGAACTGCTTCGGGCCATCGTTTTTCAGCACACTGTTGGCAGCCAGCAAGGCCGCGGGTCCCTTCAGGCCCAGGCGCTGGATGAGGTCTCCCCAGTCGCCGGCCGGTGTCGCACTCTCGGACGAAAGGCTCGTCGGCGGCTCTGCTGCGACGGACTCGGCGGAGGCAGTTGCCTTGCCTTTTGCCCCCTTGCCAACGGCCGGTGCGGCCTCCGGCGCAGGGGACGTCGAAGCGCTCCGCCGCGAGTCGCCGGGGCCTCCGGTACCGGCAGGCCGAAACGCCAGCATTCTCAGCAGGGCCATCTCAAAACCGCTCTTCGGGTCCGGCGCCAGGTCCAGCTGGGCTCTGCCCTGAACGGCTATTTCGTACGCCAGCTGCACGTCCTCGGGACTGAGCGAATCCGCGATCGGCTGCAGGGCTTCGTCGCCGGATCCTGGTTCTTCCGCGACCTTCGGGACGAGTTGGATCAGCGAGATCCGGTGAAGTGCCGCCGCCAGGTCTCGCAGTACCGCCCCAAAATTCGGGCCGAACGCCGCCAGGTCCTGGGCGATCGTCCACAGGCTCTCGCCATCCCCTTCACTCAGGGCGGCGAGCAACTGCTGGATGTGCCGCTGTTCCACCGTACCCAGCATGCGGCGGATCTCGGAGGCCTCCAGCTTGCCGCCGCCATAGGCAATCGCCTGGTCGAGCAGACTCAGTGCATCGCGCATGCTGCCGTCCGCCGCAGCGGCGATCGCGGCCAGCGAATCGGCGTCCCCGGAGACGCCCTCTTCCGAGGTGACCCGTTCGAGGTAGCCACTGATCTGGCTCGCGTCCAGTCGTTTGAGATTGAACTGCAGGCAGCGTGACAGGACCGTCACGGGCAGCTTCTGTGGATCCGTCGTCGCCAGCAGGAACTTCACGTGAGGCGGCGGCTCCTCCAGCGTCTTCAGCAGCGCGTTGAAGCTGTGCATGGAGAGCATGTGCACCTCGTCGATCAGGTACACCTTGTAGCGACCGCGGCTCGGCGCATACTGCACGTTGTCCAGCAGTTCACGCGTGTCATCGACCTTGGTGCGGCTGGCCGCGTCCACCTCGATGAGGTCCACGAAGCGCCCGTCGTCGACGTCACTGCAGGTCTGGCATTCTCCGCAAGGCTCGGAGCTGACCCCTTTCTCACAATTCAGGGCCTTGGCGAGGATCCGGGCAATCGTGGTCTTGCCCACGCCCCGGGTTCCCGTGAACAGAAAAGCGTGGTGCAACCGGTCGTTGTCCAGGCCGTTGACCAACGCCTGAACCACGTGTTCCTGGCCGACCAACTCGGGAAAAGTCCGGGGACGCCACTTGCGGGCTAGTACCTGATAGGACATCGACACTCGTCAGCTCTGAAAGGCGGCTATTGTGCCATGGCCGGGAGTCTGATCCGAAGCGGTCTCGGATCAATCTGCCTTCTGTCGTCTGTTAACTGTCTTCTGAAATGGTGGCAGCCCCCGCCAGCGACACCTCGGCGCACGAGTCGGCTGTTGCCGCTGCTCCCTTCCGGGCCTGACGGGGTTCACAGCCTGTCGTCGCGAGGGAACCGACGGGGACTACCTTAAACGAATTGTTTTCGAGATTGGCGGAGAGGGAGGGATTCGAACCCTCGGTACGGCTACAAACCGCACACTCACTTTCCAGGCGAGCCCGTTCGACCACTCCGGCACCTCTCCGCTCGCGCAGTTGCGGCGGCGAAGAGTAGCCCATGCTGCGGATCAGAGCAAGAATCGGTATGCTGACCCACATTCATGAGTCGATACCAGCTCATCGGTACGCTATTGATCCTGGCCGCAGCAAAGGTTCATTGCGGCGGCCTGCCGTCGATCGACGTCGGCACCGCGACCGGAATGCCTGGCGAGCAGGTCGTGGTCCAAATCGAATTTGCGAACGACGGGAGTGTAACCGGTCTCCAGTTCGACGTGGCCTACGACCCCACAATCGTAGCGCCTGTCTCCTGCGACTATCCGGCACCGGGCAGCTGCAGCATCAATTCGGATTTCGTGAGGTTCGTCGCCGTCGATTTCTCGCTCAGTCCACTCCCTTCCGAAACACTGCAGATCGAGTTTCAAATCGGCCCGGAGGCCAACGGCAACAGTTCGCTTGATGTCTTGAACCTGCAATTCACGGATGCCGATGGCGCATCGGTTGCCCCCGGTGGCATCAGCGGAGGTTCGGTCAGCCTATCGGGTAATGGTCCCGGAAGCGATCTGCCCGCCGTCGTCGCTGGTACGGCGACGGCGCTGCCCGGCGAGATTGTCCGATTGCCGGTCGAATTCAGGAACGATGGGCAGGTAGTCGGCTACCAATATGACCTGATCTACGACCCTGCCGCGCTGACGGCCCTGGCCTGCTCGAACTCCGAATTCGCGCAATGCAACATCGATGCAGGCAGCGTTCGCTACGTCGCCCTGTCCCAGGCCCTGGATCCCTTGCCGAACGAAACCGTCGAGGTCAGCTTCGAAGTGGCCGCAAACGCCGGCGACGGTGAATCCGCGGTGATGCCGGATGGCGTGGTTTTCAGCGACAATTCAGGGACGAGCGTTCCCGCAGGATCCGTTGTCGCGGGTGCCGTCGTCATCGATTCATCTCAGCTGCCCCGACCGGAGATCCGGGCAAGACCGGTTTTCGGCGGCGCTGGTCAACCGCTTGTTCTCACCTTCGAGTTCTTGAATGTAGCGGACAATGTCGTCGCCTTTCAGTTTGACCTCGTCGCGCTTGACCCCCGGCTGAATATCCAGGATTGCGCAGCCATCGACCTGGGTGCCGTATCCATCCAGTGCAATCCCGAGTTGGAGGTTGGAATCGCTCGCTTCGTCGCCTTGAATTTCTCGCTCGACCCCATTCCCTCCGGTCCCTTTGGCGAAATCTCGATCATCGTTGATCCGACAATCGAGTTGCCGGCGACGTTGGAGCTGTCGATCACCAATATCGTGATGTCGGATTCGGTCGGAAATGAGATTCAACCGGCACTTGACAACAGTGTCGTGCTGGTCAATGTGCGAGACGACATACTGACTGGTTCACCAGGCTCACGGTTCGGCTCGGCAGTTGCGAGTGATGGGCCGATCATGTTGATCGGTAGTCCGGGTGCATCCGGAGGCGGGGCCGTCGAGGTGCTCCGCCGGGAAGGCTCCATGTTCGTTTCGGCCGGGCATCTGGAGGTGCCTGCCGGATTCCACGCTGCAGGGTTCGGGAGCGCTGTGGCTGTGCAGGGGAACACCATCGTCGTCGGTGCGCCGGAGACGGAAAATGTAGTCTCCAAAGGTCTCACTCCTCTGGCTGCTGCGGTGTTCCAGCGCGCCGAGAGTGGATGGGCATTCAAGACCGCTCTGACGTCGGCCAGCCGAACTCCCGGAGACCGCTTCGGCGAGAGCGTCGCAATCTCGGGCAACACGGTCGTGGTCGGTGCGCCAGATGATTCCTCCGGTGCCGGTGCCGCCTATCTATATCGCAACGAAGAGGGGCTGATGGCTCTCCGGCAGAAGGTCGTGCCCATCGGGCCGGTGCCGAAAGGGGCCCAGACCAGGTTCGGGGCGGCGCTTGCGTTCAAACAGAATCGCCTGGCAATCGGCGGCCCCGGGCCAGTCGGCGGGTCATTGAGCGGCACTGTTTCACTTTTTGACATGGTCGGCGGGAACCTGGTCGACATGGGGATACTGATGAGCAGCGACGCGCTCCCGTCCGACGAGTTCGGCGCGTCCATCGCCATCGCCGGCAATCAGCTTGTCGTGGGTGCTCCCGGCGAAGCCGACGGGTCCGGCACCGTGTACCTGCGTGACTTCGACAACCTGACGGCATCACCCGTAAGAGTCACGCCCCGGCTCGCTTCCGCCGGCGGCCGCTTTGGACAATCGGTCGCGTTGCTGGATGATTCCCTGACGGTCGGAGCCCCGGCCGCTCCAGCTCTGGACCGCGCTCTGGACCCCGTATCAGGACGCACCAGCAACTTCGAGGTTGGACCTGGCGACGTCATCGGCGGTGCTACCAGGGACACCGGTCTCAAGGCGCTTGATCTGGAACGGTTGGGCAGCTTTACCCAGCGCGCTTTCGGTCACTCCGTCTCGGTTGGATCCGGCGCCTTGGCGGTTGGCGCACCGCAGACGATGGACGATTCCGGCTCGATCACCATCTTTGCCGACCTTGAGTTTGTTTTCCGTTCAGACTTTGAAGGCTCCAGCATGGCGGAGATCGACAGCGCCGCGGCCAGCCGCCGCCCGCACTGATCGCCAATCCTCGATCACGTCTACGTCCGACTTCTCACCAAGCAGTTCGACACTCAGGCCGCGGCGGCGAATCAGCTGCAGCGTGCGCCGCAGTACCAGTGAACTGCCCCAGGGGACCTTGGCAAAGAGCCCCTTCCAGGCACGGCGCGCGCCAATCAGATAGTATCCGCCATCGGTCGCGGGACCGATCACCACATCCCGATTTGCAAGGGCGGCAACGCCGGCATCCAGGGTCTCCGTATCAAGGCCGGGACAATCGGTTCCGACCAGTACGGAAGTGGACCCGCGTGCGGCGCTCCAGCTCAACACATGGGCCATCTTCCGCCCGAGGTTTCCCGGTGGCTGTACCCTGACCGGCACTCCATAGCTCTGCAGGGCGGAGTGCCACCGTCCGCCGGCGCTCCAGAGGCACACCGGAAGCCCGGTGTCCAGGGCCGCACGCATTGTCCGGTCCAACATCCAGCGGTAAGCCCGCAGCGTCGCCACCGATCCAATGGAATGTGCCAGACGGGTCTTCACGGATCCGCGAACCGGCATCCTCGCAAGCACATTGATCATGGCGTCAGTCACGCGCGTCCCGATAGTGTGTGGCCAGACGCTCCGCGGATACGCCGAGCGCGTAGGCGAGTCGCAGACACCACATGCGGACCATCGTGCGCAGGATTCCCTGGGATTCCCAGCGCCGCGCCGACGTCTGCACCGGCGGCCGCAGACACAACGGCCTGGCCCGCCGTCTGAGCAGCTTGGAAACGGCCACGTCCTCCATCAGGGGCAGTTCGGGAAAACCACCGATGTCTTCCAGCAGAGCACGCCGGACGAAGATCGCCTGGTCGCCGGTGGCGATCCCGGTCAGGCGAGAGCGCAGGTTCATCATCCGCTCGATCAGCCGGAACAGCGGATTGCGGCCGTCGATTCGCACGTCGAAGCGGCCCCACACCTGCACGTCGGCCGCCTGCAGGGCGTCGAAATGCCGTCGGTCGACGCGCGTGTCCGCGTGAAGAAAGAGCACGATCGCACCGCGCGCCGCCCGCCAACCGGCGTTCAGTTGAACCGCCCGCCCACGCGGCGCCGAGACGACTCGGTCAACCAGCGGTTCAGCCAGATCCGGCGTGCCGTCGGTACTGCCTCCGTCGACCACGATCAGTTCCAGCTGATCACGGCGCTTCTGCAGCGACGCAAGACAGGCCTCGATCTGACTTGCTTCGTTCAGCGTCGGAATGACAACGCTCACTTTCACTGGTACATATGATCCCGTCGACAAGTCCATACCATCTCAGCCCAGCCAGGAAAACTCTGTCAATGGGAATCCGTTTCGATTTTCTGCGCCGTGCGGACACCGGCTCGTTCACACGGCCCGACAACTTCGATCGCAATCTGATCGTCATCGGGGGCGGCAGTGCCGGGCTGGTGACCTCCTACCTGGCGGCGGCGATGAAGGCCAAGGTGACGCTGGTCGAAGCGCACCGTATGGGTGGCGACTGCCTCTACACAGGCTGCGTGCCGTCCAAGAGCCTGCTTCGAACCGCCAAGTTCCTGCACGACGTGAAACGCTCCGAAGCACTCGGGGTACACACGGCGAGCGCGGCCTTCGATTTTGCTGACGTAATGGCCCGGGTACGCCGGATCATCGCCAGGATCGAGCCCCATGATTCGCCGGAACGCTACGAGGGGCTGGGCGTCGAGTGCATTCAGGGGACGGCTCGCATCGAATCCCCCTGGTGCGTCTCAATCGATGACCGGCGCCTGACCACCCGGGCGATTGTCATCGCCACCGGCGGACGCCCTTTCGTCCCACCCGTCGACGGACTCGTGGAAGACGACTACGTCACCTCGGAAACGCTGTGGGATCTGGAAACGCAGCCGGAGCGTTTTGTGGTCCTGGGGGGCGGGCCCATTGGCTGTGAAATGGCCCAGGCCTTCGCCCGTCTCGGTTCCCGGGTCACCCTGGTCGAGATGGAAGATCGCCTGCTCCTCATGGAGGACACGGAGGTCTCCGCACGCGTTCGCCAGGCGCTGGAAGCCGACGGGGTCCAGGTGCTCACCGGCCACCGAGCCGAAGCCGTGGTCCCCGGCGACGCGGGGCGTGCACTGCGCTGTACGGCGAATGGTGCCGAGGTCGCCCTGGACTTCGACAAGATCCTTGTCGCCGTGGGCCGGCGGGCCAACACGCAGGGGCTCGGACTGGATACCCTGGGCATCGAGACGGAGCGTAGCGGGACGATCCCGGTCGACGAGCATCTCCACACGGGAGTCGGAGCTGTCTACGCCTGCGGCGACGTCATCGGGCCCTACCAGTTCACCCACAGTGCCGCCCACGAGGCGTTCTATTGTGCCGTCAATGCCCTGTTCGGCGACCTGTACCGCATGCCGGTCGACTACTCCGCGCTGCCCTGGACGACTTTCGTCGATCCGGAGGTCGCCCATCTGGGACTCAACGAGCAGCAGGCCCGGGCAGAAGGCATTCCATATGACGTCACCGTTCACGACCTGGACGGGCTCGATCGCGCCCTGGCCGAGGAAGAAGGCGGAGGATTCGTGAAGATCCTGACCCAACCGGGCAAGGACCGCATTCTGGGTGTCACCATCGTGGCGGCCCATGCGGGAGACCTGATGGCCGAGTTCGTATTGGCCAAGAACGCCGGCCTTGGGCTCGGCAAGATCCTGGGCACGATCCACTCCTACCCGACCCTGGCGGAGGCCAACAAGCTGGCGGCCGGCACCTGGCGGCGGGCGCGCCAGCCGAAACTGGCCCTGAAGTTCCTGGAACGGTGGCACCGATGGCGACGTTGATGGCACTGCTGCTTGGTGCTGCGGTGGAGGTTGCCGAGCCCGCCTTCGACCATCGGTATGCGGACTGGGGCGCTTTTCTTGACTCGGTCGTCGAGGTCACGCCTGACGGCACCCGCAGCAGCGTGGACTATGCACGGGCGGCCAGACTGCAGGACACGCTGAAGGACATCCTGGCAAGGTGGTCTGCCGTCAGCCGGGACAACTTTGACGGCTGGTCCAATGATCAACAGCTCGCATTTCTCATCAACGCCTACAATGCCTGGACCATTGCGCTGATCCTGACCGAGTATCCCGACCTGGAATCGATCAAGGACCTGGGCTCGTTGTTCTCCTCACCCTGGAAGCAGCGCTTCGTCCCGCTGTTCGACAGAACCGTCTCCCTGGATCACATCGAGCACGATCTGATCCGCGGCGAATTCGACGATCCGCGTATCCATTTCGCCGTCAACTGCGCCTCCTGCGGGTGCCCGGCCTTGCGTACCGAGCCCTACCGACCCACCCGGCTTGACGAACAACTCTCTGAGGCGCGGGACCGCTTCCTGGCGGATCGCACCCGCAACCGCCTTCGGGCCGGGACCAAGACCGCCGAAATCTCGCCCATCTTCAAGTGGTATGGCGAGGACTTCGAGGCGCGCTCGGGTTCGGTCCGGTCTTATCTGGCCGAACACGGGCGGGCGCTGGCCGATACGGCCGAGGAAAGGGACCTGCTGGCCTCCGGCACCTACCGAATTCGCTACACTGACTACGACTGGCAGCTCAACGACGTGAACCGCTGCCCGGAGGAGGCAGGACCAGACCGATGAGCTTTTCCAATCTGATCGTCGATCCGGATGAGATTCCCCGCGCCGCGGATGTCGACTTCAAGGCCCTTGCCCCGGCCTATCCGAGAGAAGTCCTGGTCAATGGCCTGCTCGTTGTCGTGCCATTCGTGATCGCGTCGCTGGTTCCGGGGATCATCGTGGTCAAGCCGGCCGCGCTGAAGGCCTGGCTCTTCCTCCTGCCGCTGCTTCCGCTGGGGCTCGGGCTGATCCTCCTGTTTCTTAGTGTCAAACGAGCCCGGCTCGCCGGCTACGCCCTTCGCGAGCACGACATCGTCTTCCGCAAGGGACTGTTCTTTCGCAAGACGGTGGTACTGCCCTTCAACCGGGTGCAACATGCCGAAGTCTCCGTCGGCCCCCTTCAGCGCCGCTTTGGCTTGGCGTCCCTCAAACTGTTCACCGCCGGAGGATCCAGCGTCGACCTGCAGATCGACGGTTTCACCCGCGAGCAGGCCGAGAAACTCCGTGACCACATCACCGCCCATGGCGACTGAAACCGGGGACTGGTCCCGCACGTCGCCGGCGGCGGTCATCATCTTCATCGGACGTTTCCTGCGCCGCGTGGTGACCGACGGCTTGCCGGCCCTGGCGCCGCTGGCTGCAGCCTTTGCCACCGTGGAAAGTCTGCGCTGGTACTGGCTGGCGCTGGGCGGGCTGGTCTTTTGCGCCGGCCTGCTCGTTTGGTCCATCCTGAGCTATCTGCGCTTCCAGTTCCGCCTCGGCAATCACCAGATTCTGGTTCGCCAGGG
>JAWVZU010000057.1:0-16140 GCA_033722075.1 Lysobacterales bacterium | reverse complement strand
TTTCCGCCAGGTTCGTCAGACGATCGAAACAGGCCGCGTAACGGGCCGGCTCGGCCTGCTGCCACTCGCCCAGCCGACGCAGGAAGTCGCGCGTATCTGCGCTTTCACCGGTCCACACAAGCTGCCAGCCGAGTTTCCCGGGCCACGTCAACCGGCGCGGTGCCGCGCCGCGTCGATGCATCAGCAACCCGCCGTAGGCACTCGCGACGATGTCGGCTCCGCTGCCTCGCCCCCGCTGAAAAGCCTGGTGGATCCGTTCCGCCCGATCCCGGAGCTCCGCCGCCGATTCCAGGCCGGCGTCTGCGGCGCGACACCAGGCCACGGTCATGGCAGCGCTGGATCCGAGGCCGAGCTTCCTGCCACGGTGCTGGAAGGCTGCAGTGGATACGGTGACCTCCAGCGGCACGGGTTCTCCCGCTTCCAGCAGGTGTCGCGCCAGGGCGAGCTGGGGCTTCAGCTCATCCGGACAGGACCAGCGGACGGCATCATCCTCATAGCCGTAGGAGATGGGATCCGGGTGCAATTGGGGGGACCGAAAGGAGCCGGTTGCAACGCCGGACCGAATCGTCACCCGACACCGGCGGTTCACCGCACAGACGAGCGCCGGCGCACCTTCGAGCACCGCGTACTCGCCGAACATCATCAGCTTCCCCGGTGCCGATGCCGTGATCGATCGGGTCATGGCGAGATCAGCTGGGCGCCCTCGCCGAGACCGACAACCACGGTCTCCTCGACGCCGGAAATCGTCTCCAGGGCCTCGCGCACCCGATCGCTCGCCTCGGGCAGGCAGATCGCCTTGACCTGGGGCCCCGCATCGACGGTGAAGAACACCGGTGTGCCGTCGGCGCGCAAGGCGCGGACAGCCTGGATGGCCGCGAGCGTGGCAGGATTCCAGTACAGCAGCGGTGGCCGGGTCGCCAGCATGGTTGCGTGCATCTTGAGGCAGCTGTGCTCGGCGACGTCAGCCAGGCGTTCGAAGTCCCGCGCCCGAACCGCCGCCCGGGCCGCCGCCAGATCGTCCTCGGTACTGGTTACCCAGGCTGCGTAGAACGGTGCGGTTTGCCGAGATCTTTCCATGGCATCGGTCGAGCCGGCGGCTTTCGTCTGCCGCGAGGTAATCGCCACGACCACATCGAGGGGCCAATCGCGAGGGCCTAGCAGCGGTTCGGCCACCGCATCGCCGCCGTCGGGTTGCCGCCCGGCGTGCATTTCGACGAACCCGCCGAACAGCGAACGCGCCGCGGAACCCGAACCCATCCGGGCGTAGCGGGACAGGGACGCCGGATCAAGGTCCAGCTCGAGGACCGCGTCTGCGGCAACGGTGAGGGCGGCAAAGCCGGATGCCGACGAGGCCAGCCCGGCGGCGGTCGGAAAGTTGTTTTCGGTTTCGACCTCGAGCGCACCGGGGACCTTGGCCAGCGCCCGCAAGCGATCGAGAAACCGGCTGACGCGGCGAGTCTGCGCCGGATCTTCACCACCGTTCAGCACGACCCGATCCGCCTCGTCGTCCCGGCGGGACACCCGGGTCCGGGTATGCAACGTATCCAGGGTAATGGACAGGGAGCCTGCCGCGGGCAGGTTCAATTCGGCGTCGCGCTTTCCCCAGTACTTGACCAGTGCAATATTGGGGTGCGCCATCGCAATGGCTGTATCGGACACGTTGATTTCGCAATCTGAAACGGAAGGTCCCGGATTATGCCCCGCAGCAACGAGAGTTCAAACCGCCAGGTCACGCCCGCCGACCCACGGCTTGCGCGAATCCGCTCGCTCGCCCACTGGCTCGACGAGTCGATCCGCATCCCCGGCACGCGCTACCGGATCGGCGTCGACGCACTGATCGGGCTGATTCCGGGTGTAGGCGATCTTGCCGGCGGTCTGCTGAGCGGTTATCTCATCTGGCAAAGCCACCGGGTGGGCGCCCCCCTAGGCCTGAAGCTCCGCATGCTCGGCTACGTGATCGTCGAAGTGGTGCTGGGCGCAATTCCCCTGATCGGAGACCTGTTCGACTTCGGCTACAAGGCCAACCTGCGGATTGCCCGTGCCCTGGAGGCCTATCTTTCCGGCGATCGATAGATGGCCCCTTCCCGCATGACGAACACGACCTGCTCCATCAGTGCGATGTCGTCGACCGGGTTGCCGGGCACGGCGACGATGTCGGCCAGCTTGCCCCGCTCCAGCGAACCGAGGCGATCGGCCATACCGAGCAGTTCGGCGGCCGTTGCCGTCGCCGACTGGAGCGCTTCCGCGGCCGGCATGCCGGCGTCCACCATCAGAATGAACTCCCGCGCGTTGTCGCCGTGGGCGGAAACGCCACTGTCCGTGCCGAACGCGATTTTGACGCCGGCCTTGTAGGCTCGAGCGAAGGTCTCGGTCATCATGGGTCCGAGGGTCGCCGCCTTCGGGCGCACTACTTCCGGGAAGAAACCCGGTTCCCTGGCCTGTTCCGCGACCCACTCGCCGGCCATGAGGGTGGGCACGAAATAGGTGCCGTGTTCCTTCATCAGCCGAATGACTTCGTCGTCCATGAGGGTGCCGTGCTCGATGCTGATCACCCCGGCACGGATGGCCCGCTTCATGCCCTCGGCGCCGTGGGCGTGCGCGGCGACAGGCATGTCATAGTCGGCGGCGGTCTCCACGATCGCCCGAAGCTCGTCCTCACGAAACTGCGGATTCTGCCCGTTCTTGGCGGGACTGAGCACACCGCCGGTGGCGGTGATCTTGATGAGGTCGGCCCCGTCCTTGTAGCGCTGGCGAACGCCCTGTCGGGCTTCGGCAATGCCGTTGACCACCCCATCCTCGGGACCTGGATGGGGATAGATATCGAAGCGCGCCCCGTTGGTCGGATCGGCATGCCCGCCGGTAGTGGCGATGGACTTCGCCGAAGTGACGATACGCGGCCCAACGAGGTCTCCGCGCTGAATCGCTTCGCGCATGGCCACGCTGAGGTTGTCCCGATCGCCCAGGTCCCGGATGGTGGTGAAACCCGCCATCAGCGTTCGCTCGGCGTAGGGCACCGCCTTGAAGGCGATCTCGCCCGGACCGTCGCGAAAGCGGTCCAGATAGGTGGTGCGGCTGAACTGCGACGTGATGTGCGTGTGCATGTCCATCAGGCCGGGCAGGCAGGTCGCATCGGAAAGATCGACGACGGCGCCGTTGCCGCCGTAATCCGCACCGCGCTCGACGGCAGCAATACGCTCATCCTCGATCACGATCACGTGCGGTCCGAGCACCCTGGCATTGACCGAATCGAACACGCGCCCACATTCGAGGGCAACGGTCTCGGCGCTTGCGCCGACGCTCATCAGGCAAAGAAGCAGGGTCGCCGCCACGCGGCGCATCGGTCTCGTCGTCACATTGGGTTCCTTGGCTGTCAGCGAAAAAACTCTAGGCGGCGTGCCCCGGCGCGGGCAGCAAAATGCCCGTCCTCGTAGACCACGCTGCCGGACACGATGGTGCAGCAGATTCGGCTCGCAAACCGCTGCCCCTCGAAAGGCGACCAGCCGCACTTGGCTGCCACCTGCCCGACCTCCACCGTGTAGGGCGATTCCGGATCGACCAGGACCAGATCGGCCCAGTAGCCCTCGCGGATGAAACCCCGGTCCACGACCTGAAAACGCCGGGCCACATTGTGCGATGTCTTTTCCACCACCAGCTCCAGGCTGAGCACATCGCGGTCCACCAGTTCGAGCAGCGCCGGCAGTGCATCCTGTACCAGCGGAAGTCCGGCCGCCGCCTTTGCGTAATTGCCATCCTTCTCTTCTCGCGTATGCGGCGCGTGATCGGTGGCGATCACGTCGAGCCGTCCCTCTCTAAGGGCTTCGCGCAGCGCCGCCCGATCCGCGGCGGTCTTTATCGCCGGATTGCACTTGATGCGATTGCCCAGCTCAGGGTAGTCCTCGTCGCAGAACCAGAGATGATGGACGCACACTTCGGCCGTGATCTGCTTGTCCTGGATCGGGCCAGGTTCGAAGAGGTGCATCTCGTCGGCCGTCGTCAGGTGCAGTACGTGGAGTGCGGTTCCATACTCGCGGGCCAGCTCGACCGCGAGGGAAGAGCTCTTGAGGCAGGCCTCCCGGCTGCGGATCTCAGGATGCGCCTCGATCGGTATATCGTCACCCCAGCGTTCCCGGGCCGCGGCAAGGTTTGCCTGAATCATCGGCGTGTCCTCGCAGTGGGTCGTCACCGGGGTATGTGCATGGGCAAAAATCCCGCGCAGCGTGGTTTCGTCATCGACCAGCATGTTCCCGGTGGACGCCCCCATGAAGATCTTGATCCCGGCGGCTGCCTTCGGCGGCAGGCGCTTGATCTCCTCGAGGTTGTCGTTGCTTGCACCGAGATAGAACGCATAGTTGGCCCAGGCCGTCTGGGCGGCCCGTTCGTACTTGGCTTCCAGCGCCTCCAGGGTCAGGGTCTGCGGATTGGTGTTGGGCATCTCCATGAAGCTGGTGATGCCGCCTGCAACCGCAGCCCGGGACTCGCTTCCGATATCGCCCTTGTGGGTCAGCCCGGGCTCGCGAAAATGGACCTGATCGTCGATCATGCCGGGCAGCAGCCACTTGCCCGCCGCATCGATTGTCCGATCAGCGGCGACGCTGAGCGAGTCGGCGATTGCCTCGATGCGCCCGTCCCGAATCAGCACATCCGCCGCGTGCCGGCGACCTTCGTTCACCAGCGTCGCATTGACGATCAACAGGGAATTTGCCATGGAACTATTGAACCAGCGCCCGTTCAGGCAGTCTCATCCGGAACGGGATCGTACCCGCCCTCGTGCAGCGGATGGCAACGTGCGAGGCGCTTGAAGCCGAGGCGAAGACCCGACACTACGCCGAAACGGCGGACGGCTTGAGCGGTGTAGTCGGAACAGCTCGGATAGAAGCGGCAACGGGGGCCGAGCAAAGGGCTCACGACCCGCTTGTAGAGCGACAGGAGAAACAGGATTGGCCGTTCGAAAATGCCCAAAGAGAGTTGCCGTGGCAAAAGAGTTACGATATAACATCGGCCCTTGGCAGCTCAAGGCTGCCCTTCAATTCCCCGTATCCAGCTGGATTTCTCAATAGAATCAATTGGTTACTCGAGTGAGCAAAGTAAAAGTCAAAGACATCGAAGTCACCGACAGACTCCCTGAGGGTTATACGCCCAAGACGGAACTCCCGTCCGGCTACCGCCCCACGGACAAGGAGGAGTACATGTGTGCCAAACACATCGAGTACTTTCGTCGCAAGCTTCTGTTATGGCGCGAGGACCTGATCGAGGAATCCAAGCAGACCATCGATCATCTTCGCTCCGAGGTCCGTGACGTCGGAGACGAGGCGGAGCGAGCCACCCGCGAGACCGAAAACAGCCTGGAACTCCGAACCCGCGATCGCTATCGCAAGCTTCTCGGCAAGATCGACAGCGCACTGAAGCGCATCGAGGACGGCACCTACGGCTACTGCGAGGAGACGGACGAGGAGATCGGGCTGGCGCGCCTCGATGCGCGGCCCATCGCCACCCTGAGCCTGGACGCCCAGGAGCGCTGGGAACTGCGCCAGAAGCAGCTCAGCCGCTAGTGGATTGACCCGATCCGGCCGGCCGTGGCCGGATCTTCTCAGCTTGCCGAGGCGGCTTGCTGTGCCATTGCCGCATGCCCGCGGATCGCCTCCAACATCGCAAACAGGCCATTGCTGCGCGTCGGAGACAGGTGCGACGCCAGGCCCACTGCTTCGATGAACCGTGGTTCGGTCTCGAGAATCTCCTCGGCCGAGCGGCCCGAATAGACCCGCAGCAAGAGGGCGATCAGCCCGCGTACAATGGCCGAGTCGCTGATCGCTTCGAAACGCAATTTCTCCGCATCTCCCTCGACCGTCATCCAGACCTGGGACTGGCAGCCGTGCAAGCGGTTTTCCTCGGTCTTCGCGGATTCCGGCAGATCGGGCAGGCGCCGTCCCAGATCGATGATGTACTCGTAGCGATCCATCCAGTCATCGAAGAAGGAAAACTCTTCGACGATCTCGTCCTGTACCGTTTCAGCGCTCACGATTCGACCCTCCAGCTCGTGCCCTCGGGGCGATCCTCGAGGACGATGCCCCGGGCTGCCAGCTCATCCCGGATCCGGTCGGCCGTTGCGAAGTCCCGCTCGGACTTGGCCGCGGCGCGGTTGGCGATCAAGGCTTCGATCTCGGATTCATCCAGGCCGGCTGTCTCCGCTCCGCTCCCCTGGAACCACTCGGTCGGATCCAGCTGCATCAAACCGATGACGCGACCACAACCCAGCAGCGCGGCCTTCAGGGCACGCTTGTCCGCCACGCTGTCGACCCGGTTGGCCTGACTCACCAGATCCGAAATGACGCTCAGCGCGCGGGGCGTATTGAGATCGTCATCCAGGGCTGCCAGAAACGCCTCCGGCGGCTCCACCGCACTGCCGTCCAGCCCGATCTCGTTCAGTTCGGCCAGGCAGCGGTAGATCCGGTCCAGGGTCCGCCGGGCCTGGTCGATCGCCTCGTCGGACCAGTCCAGGGGCTGCCGGTAGTGCGCGGTCAGAAGGACCAGGCGCAGCACCTCACCGGGATAGTCCCCGAGCAGCTGGTGGACGGTGAGGATATTTCCCAGCGACTTGGACATCTTCGTCTCGTCCACCGTGAGGAAGCCGTTGTGCAGCCAGAAACGGGCCAGGTCCGCGCCGCCGTGACCGCACACGCTCTGCGCAATCTCGTTCTCGTGATGGGGGAAGATCAGATCATTTCCGCCGCCGTGGATGTCGATGGTCTCGCCCAGGTGCCGTTCCGCCATGACCGAGCATTCGAGATGCCAGCCCGGTCGACCCCGTCCCCAGGGGCTGTCCCAGCCCGGCTGATCGTCGCTCGAGGGCTTCCACAGGACGAAATCGCCAGGATGCCGCTTGTAATCGGCCACTTCGACCCGGGCACCGGCGACCATGTCCTCCAGCGACCGCCGCGACAGGCGCCCGTAGTCGGCAAAAGAGACGACATCGAACAGCACATGCCCGTCAGCCGCGTAGGCATGCCCGGAGTCGATGAGCTTGCCGATCATGTCAATCATATCGGCAACGTGTTCCGTGGCGTGCGGCTCGACCGTCGGCTCGAGCACATTCAGGGCTGCCATGTCCTCACGGTAGATCCGCGTATAGTGCTGCGCGACCTTCTCGATAGGCGCGCCCTGGTCGGCGGCAGCCTTGATGATCTTGTCGTCGATGTCCGTGATGTTTCGTGCGTAGTCGACGCGAGGATAATGGTGTCGCAGCAGCCTGAAGAGCACATCAAACACCACCGCGGGACGTGCGTTGCCGATGTGGGCATGGTTGTAAACCGTCGGCCCGCAGACGTACATGGTCACCCGGTCCGGGTCCATCGGTTCGAAGGCCTCTTTTGACCGGGTGAGCGTGTTATAAAGTGTGAGCGGCATCGCTGAACCACGCTTGGGGGACGTTCCAAGATTTATGGGCGGCGGACAAAAGCCCAACCCCCACGGTAACCTTTGATATATTGGCAGAATTTGAGGAATGGCCGGGGGGTGGCATTGAAAGGGTCCAGAGTCGCAGTCATCACCGGGGCCGGATCCGGAATCGGCCGGGCGCTGGCGCACGCCTGCGAGCGGGCCGGCCACCAACTGGTCCTCTGCGACCGCGACTCTGCCGCGCTGGAAGAGACCGTTGGTGCGCTTTCGGCCACGGCCGACGTCAGTGCCTTCGACATCAGCGACCGGGAAGCGGTCCACGCATTCGCCACACGGGTCCTGGACGAGCACGGGCCACCCCAACTCCTGATCCACAATGCCGGCGTCGCCCTCTCCCAGACCGTGGCCAACATGGAGTACGCGGACCTCGAGTGGGTGATGAACGTCAATTTCTGGGGCATGGTCTATGGCTGCAAGGCGTTTCTGGAGCCGATGCTGCAAGCGGGCAACGGCACCATGGTCTTCGTCTCCAGCATCTTCGGCGTCGTCGGGATCCCGACACAGTCCGCCTACAATGCGAGCAAGTTTGCCATCCGCGGGTTCGCCGAATCGCTGCGCGAAGAGGTCGGTGATCGCATGCAGGTCCTGGTGGTCTGCCCCGGCGGCGTGCGGACCAACATCATTCGCAACGGGAAGATCCGCGACTGGCCGCTGCCGGTGAAAACCGGTTCGGATCCCGCCCAGGCCTTTGAGCGACTCGCACGCCTGGAACCCGAGCAGGCCGCCCGGGCAATTCTCAAGGCCGTGCAAGGCCGGCAGAAGCGACTGATCCTCGGCACGGACGCGCGCATGCTCGACTGCCTGCAGCGGCTGTTTCCGTCCTCCTACCATCAAGCCGCAAGACGGTTGACCAGCCTGCTACGCTAGACCGTGGAACTGAAGCTACACAGGCTCCTGCCCTTCATCCCGCCCCACCTGGCGCGCAAGATCATTGCCGACCCGAACTGGGAAGAACAGCCCGATTGGGATCGGGTCAGTGGGGCTGTCCTGTTTGCCGACATCTCCGGCTTCACGCCGCTGACCGAACTGCTGGCCAAGGCCGGCAAGGAGGGCCCGGAAGAGCTCACTCGCCTGCTCAACGATTTCTTCACCGACCTCATCGAAGAGCTCGAGGCCCAGGCCGGAGAAGTGGTTAAGTTCAGCGGCGATGCCCTGATGGTGCTCTTCCCGGCGGGCAAGGACGGCCTGCCCATTGCGACCCGGCGCGCCAAGCAGGCTGCCGAAGCCATGCAGGCCATGGTCGAGCAGCGCGCGGCCATGGCCTCCTCGGTCGGCGACATCGACCTGCAGATCAAGATCGGAATCGGCGTCGGAGACGCGCTGGTGATGGAAGTGGGTGGCCTGCTCGGTCGCTGGGAGTATGTCATCGCCGGCGCGCCGGTCGAGCAGGCGGCGGCTGCCGAGAGCCAGGCCAGTCCCGGAGCGATCGAGCTCAGCGACGAGGCGAGCGAGATCATTCATCCCGAACCGCTGGAACCGAGCAAGGTCAAGACGGTGTCCTTTCCACGCCTGGAGAATTTCGAACAGGTCGAAAAGACCCTGCGCCGATTCGTCCCCGGCGCCGTGCTCGGCTGGCTGGAAACGCAGGATCGCGGCTGGCTGTGCGTGCTCCGTCCAATGACCGTACTGTTCATCGGGACGACCGAACTCACCTACAACGATGAAGAGGACCTGGAAACCTTCAACACCCTGGTCCGCAATCTCCAGCGCACCCTGTATCGCTTCGAAGGCAGCCTGAACAAGGTCGCTGTCGACGACAAGGGGACGGTGGTGATGGCCCTCTTCGGCGCGCCGCCGCTGGCCCACCAGGACGACAGTGTCCGCGGGGTCAAGGCCGCGCTGGAGATCCAGGGTCTGTCCAGGAAGACCGGCCTGTCGCTGGCCATCGGAGTCACTACGGGACTGGTCTTCGCCGGGCCCGTGGGCAGCGAGCGCCGCTATGAGTACACGGTGATGGGCGATACGGTGAACCTCGCCGCGCGGCTGATGAAAAACGCGGGACTCGACGGCGTGTTGTGTGACGAGACCACCTACAACGCCGTGCGCGAACGGATTCGCATCGAGCCCCTCGAGCCGATCGAGGTCAAGGGCAAGACCGGCAAGATCAAAGTCTATCGCCCGGACGACGAGAAGCTCACGTCCCGGCTGGTGAGCGGCACTTTCCGGCCGCCGAAGCTGATGGCCGGCCGGGACAAGGAAGTAGCCGATATCAAGGAAGCCCTGAGTCGGCTCCGCGAGGGCAAGAGCGCGATCATCCTGATCCATGGAGGCACCGGCGCCGGCAAATCCCGCCTGCTCAAGGAAGTGGAGGTACAGGCCAAGATCCAGGGAGTTTCGGTATTGCGCGGGACCGGTCGCAGCACCGAGCAGAAGGTCCCGCTCAAAGCCTGGCAGAGCATTTTCGAAGGCTTCTACGGGATCGAGAACGAACCCGACCGTAAGCGGCGCTATGAGGTGGTGCTCGGCAAGGTCAACGATCTGGCCCCCAGCCTGTCCGACCAGATCTCCCTGATGCGCGAATCGCTGAACCTGGAACTCCCGGAAGACGCCACGGACCTTGTGCTGGACCCGGACCTTCGCCTGCAGAGCCTGCTCAATTTCACCGACACGATGATCGCGGCCTGGCTGGCCACCCGCCCGCTGGTGATCCTCATCGACGACGTCCAGTGGCTGGACCCACGCTCCTGGGATCTGCTGCTGCACGTAGCCAACCGACATTGCGCCGCAGGTCTGCCGCTGATGATCGGCATTGCCGGACGACCCATGGAGCGCGACAGCGAAGGCGCCGGGCACCTGCGAAAGCTGCGCAAGCTCGACCATTTCCTGATTGAGCCACAGCCCCTGACTTTCGAGCAGATGAAAGTCATGATCTGCGACCGCATCCAGGTCACCGAAGATCACCTGCCCCAGCGGCTGAGCCGGTTTGTTTTCGATCGATCGGAGGGCAATCCGTTCATCGCCGAGGAGTTGATTCGGGCCCTGGTGGACCAGGGCATGGTGGAAGTCACGCGCGACGAATCCCAGCGGACCAACCTGTGCCGGGTCACCGGAGAGCTTTCCAAGAACACGGAGACGTTGCCGGGATCGGTACGGGGCCTGCTGCTGGCCCGCATGGACCGGCTGGACACGGACCAGCAGATGACGCTGAAGGTGGCTTCCGTGTTCGGGCGCCGTTTCACGTTTGAAGCGCTCGTGAGCGTGCTCGAGGATGAGGAAGGCTTCGACCAGGCGAAGGTCCAGTCACACCTGGACGCCTTTGCCGACATGGAAATGATCGACACGGAGAGTACCGATCCGGACCTGATCTACCGGTTCACCCATCAACTCACCCAGGAAGTCGCCTACGATTCGATGCTGTTTTCGCAGCGTCGCAAACTGCACCTGGCCGCCGCTCGCTGGATCGAGGACCGTTTTGGTGACGGGGCCGATGAGCCGGTCACCTCTGTTGCCGAATTGGAGAACGCGACGGAACGCCTGACCCCCTACGTGGACGAGCTGGCCTCGCATTACCGCTCGGCAGGGGATACGTCGAGGGAGCTGATGTATACGGTGCTCGCCGGTTACAAGGCGATCCAGCTCTATCAGCACCCTGAGGCGCTGGCCCTGTTTGCCCGCGCAGAACGAATCACACCCGAGACCGATCTGCCCGGACGCTTCGCCATTCTCCGTGCTCGCGCCGCGGTTTATACCCGGGAAGCGGATCGCGCACGCCGCAAGGAGACGCTGCAGTCGATGCAGAAACTGGCCCGCGACATGGGCGACCCTTCAGCAATGGCCGAAGTGGGCATCCTGCAGTCCACCTACCAGTTCACCCATGGTCGTCTCAAGTCGGCACAGGAGCTGGCCCGCGCGGCAATCGAAACCAGTCAGAAGGCGCGCTCCTACGTGCTCGAGTCCCGCGCGCGCCACTGCCTGGGGCTCGCCATGCTGCGCTCCGGCGACCACGGTTCCGGTCGGCGCGAGATAGAAGCCTCGCTCAAGCTGGCCGAAAACTCCGGTAACAAGGCGTTGGAAACGGACATCACGATCACGCTGGCCCGCTTTGCCGAACGCGCCGGCGAGTTTCGCCGCTGCCTGGAGTACTGCGAACGGGCCCTCGATTTCATCCGGGAAGGCGGCCAGGTCGGATCGGAAGCGCGCATCCTGCGACGCATGGCCTCCGCCAAGCTGGCCCTGGGCGAGACTGAAGAGGCCCGCGACCTGGCTGACCAGGCCGAGGAGATCCAGCGCCAGATCGGCGATCGGCGCCAGGAATGCGTCACGCTGGACCAGCTGGGGCGCATTGCGATTGCCGAGGGCGACTACGCCCGGGGCAAATCCTATTTCGAGCGCAGCTTGTCGATCCGGCAATCGATTTCCGATACCGCCGGCCAACAGCGTTCACTCGCCCTGATCGGCGACGCCTGCCAGCACCTCGGCGCCTACGAAAAGGCGCGACTGTGCTTTCATCAGGCGGCCGAGGACGCCGCAGAAATGGGCATGGCCTACGACGAGGCCGAGATCCTCGGCAGGATGGTCCTGCTGGAACACAGCATGGGAGAGAACGAGAAGGCCAAGGAGCTCGGCCTGCAGGCATCCAAGGTCCTGGCCGAACTGAATCATCCTTCCCTGTTGGCCTCGGTGCTGACCTCCCTTGGCCACGCGTTCGCCGAGCGCGGCGAATATGACTCGGCGGCCGCCGCCCCTGGAAAAACGGGACGGATTCGCCAGAAGCTGGGACAACGAACCCTGCTGATGGAAACCGTTGCCGGCGCGGCGCTATTGGATTTCAAGCGCGGCCATACGGAAAACGCGGTGGAAAAGGTCGACGAGGTGATTGCTCACATCGAGCGCAAGGGCAGCCTGGATGGGACCGACCAGCCATTCCGGATCTATCAGACCTGCTTCGAGGTGCTGGAGCACGCCGGCCAGCACGAACGTGGCGTGGCGCTGATCGAACGGGCTCACGCGGAGCTCATGGAATCGGCCAGTGCAATCAGCGACGAGGTGCTGCGCGAGAGTTTCCTCCAGAACGTCATGGAAAACCGCGCCATCGACTACTACTTCCAGGGCGTGAAACGCCGTCGCGATCGCCGGACCGGGCAAGCCGACGACGAGGATTGATTTTCCCTGCAGCGGACCCGCTGCAACAAAACTGTCACAAGTTGTCCTTACCGTTGCCGGGTTTTCCGCAGAAGACCCTGGCTCTGCCCGATGATCGCGTTCCGACTCCTGGTATTACAGCTGCTGTTGCCAGCCGCGCTGACCGTGTTTTCGCCATCCGCCGCGGCGGCTCAGGGGTCAGAAGCTACACCGGCGCAGCTATCGGTGTTCGTTTTTGACGAGCAGGGCTTGCCGCTGGCCGATATCGAGGTGCGTAGCGACGAACGACTGCTGGGGACGACGAATCGGAACGGCGCCCTGTTCTTCAGTCTTGCCCCGGAAGGTCACGAGTTGCACCTGCTGCGCGGCGGTGAAGAATTCCTCAACCTGCCGTTGTCCCTGGTGCCCGGGGAAAACGCGCAGATCATCGTCAATGTCGACGGCGAGAGCCGGACCAATGTGGCGATCGAGAGCTCGAACAAGGCCACCGAAGGCGCGGGCCAGGTTGCCGAGGCGGAAGCGGCGGCACAGGCCGAGGGTGATCCGGGGACGCTGGCCGGTCGAATCTATTCGTCCGAAACCGGGAATGCGGTGGAGGGCGCGCGAGTGTTCGTGTCCGGCACGCCACTGGACCTGCGCACCGACGAGGAAGGTCGCTTCGAGGCGCAACTGCCGCCCGGAAGCTACTCCATATCGATCCTGCACGGGGATCATGCAACCCAGACCGTGGACGGCATTGAAGTCGCCTCCAACGAGGCCACGCCGCTGGAGGTCGAACTGGTGCCCGCCGGCCTGGAACTGCCGGAGTTCGTGGTCCTCGAGCCCTACGTGGAAGGCTCTCTTGCGTCGGTCATGGAGGAGCAGCGTACGACCTCAGCCGTAGTCAACGTACTGGGCGCGGAAGCCATATCGCGAGCCGGAGACTCGGACGCTGCCGGCGCTCTGAAACGCGTCACCGGGCTGACCCTCGTGGGCGGTCAGTTCATTTATGTGCGCGGACTCGGCGAGCGCTACTCGACCACCTCACTGAACGGAGCGTCGGTTCCCAGCCCCGATCCGACCCGCCGGGTCGTCCCGCTGGACCTGTTCCCGGCGGACATCATCGCCTCGGTAGTCGTCTCCAAGAGCTATTCCGCGGAGTTGCCGGCCGGCTTCGGCGGCGGCGATGTGACGATCCGCACGAAGAGCATCCCGGAGAGCCCCTTTCTTGCCTTCAACAGCGCCATCGGCTGGGACAGCCAGACCACCTTCAAGGACGGGCTGCACTACCGCGGCGGCAACTCCGACTGGCGCGGCTACGACGACGGCAGCCGTGCGCTGCCCGGCGACCTCCGGGACGCGCTCGAAAGCGGCCGTCCGATCCAGGAATCCAACCTGTTTGCTCCGGACGGTTTCACTGCCGAGGAACTGGAGGCCTTCGGCGAGAGCCTGCCGAACATCTACACCGTTTCCGAGGGCGACATCGGAGTCGACCGGAGCATCGGCATTTCCGGCGGCTACCGGTGGGACTGGGACAACGGTGTCACCCTCGGTTTCCTGGCAGCCCTGAACTACGGCGACGAATGGGACAACCGGACCGAGGAACGCCGCAGTTTCCGGCTCTCGACATTCAACGAATCGGGCCTCGAAGTATTCAACGACTTTGTCGTGGATGTCACCGAGCGGGTCGTCGACGTCAGTGGGTTCCTGACCCTGGGCGCACGGTTCAAGGAAGACCACGAACTCGATTTCACCACCACGTGGTTGCGGCTCAGCGAGGACGAGACCGCAATAAGGGAGGGTTTTCTGCGGGATTTTGGAGACGACGTGCGCTTCACATCGCTGATCTGGGAAGAGCGGGAGCTGCTTTCGAACCAGATCCGCGGCAAGCACACGCTGCCCGGCCTCGGCGACCTCGAGATCGACTGGATCTATGACCAGTCCGAGGCCATCCGGGAAGCGCCGGACCAGCGGTTCATCCGCCAGGACTACGATCGCGATCGGGACGAATTCGGGCTTTCCCTGCGCCCGGACGCCATCGGCCGGATCTACGACGACCTGGTCGAAGAGACCGAGAACCATGGGGTGTCGGTCGCCCTCCCCTGGGAGCCGGCGGACTGGGTCCGATTCCGTGTCGAGGCCGGGGTCAACGAGTTCGACCGCAACCGTGAATCCCAGATCTTCCGGCTTTCCTTTCGAGACCGTGGCCCACTGGTCGGGATCGATGAACTTTTTCTCCCGCTCGAAGCACTGCTCGCGCCGGAGTTCATCGATCCCCGCGGCTGGGTCATCGAAAACCGCACCCTGGCCACCGACAACTACGTCGCCCTGCAGGACATCGAGGCGAAGTACCTCGCTCTGGACACCACCCTCTTCGACGATTTTCGCCTGTATCTGGGCGCGCGGGACGAGATTTCGTCCCAGACGGCCATAACCTTCAATCCCTTCGCAGCCGAACTGGAACCCATCGTGGCCGAACTGGAGACCGATGACCGCTATCCGGCAGCGGTGCTCACCTGGCAATACAGCGAATCGTCGCAGATCCGCTTCGACTATGCCGAGTCCGTCTCCCGGCCCGACCTGCGGGAACTTTCCCCCGCGCCCTTCCGCGACCCGGTCCTGGACCTGATCGTCATTGGCGAGCCCGACCTGGTGGCCACCGGCATCCAGCACATGGGGGTCCGCTGGGAGATGTATCTTTCGCCGGCGGAGAGCATTTCCGCGGCGGTATTCCGCAAGGAATTCACTTCACCGATCGAACGGATCATCTCCACCGGTGCGGCCCAGATCGGTACCTTCGCCAATGCTCTTGCGGCCGAGAACCAGGGCGTGGAAATCGACTTCTACAAGGAACTCGGCTTTCTCTGGGACCGCCTCGAGCCTTTCTACCTCGCGGGCAATTTCGCTTACATCGAATCCACGATCACCCTGGATCCGCTTGCAGCCGGCAACCTCACCTCTCAGGAACGCCCGTTGCAGGGCCAGTCGGACATCGTCGCGAACCTGCAACTCGGCTACGACAATCCCGACCGGGGCACCCGGGCCACGCTCTTGTTCAACCACACCGGCGAACGAATCAGCGACGTGGGTACGCAGGGCATTCCGGATGTGATCGAGCAACCCTACAACCAGCTCGATTTCGTCCTGAGCCAGCAGGCCTGGGACGGCTGGGAGTTCAAGCTGAAGCTCCAGAACCTGCTCGACGACGAAGTGGAATTCAAGCAGAGCACGGAGACTCGGCGGGTCTATAAACGCGGCCGAGAGGTGGGCCTGTCGGTCGAATTCAGCTTCGACTGAACCGCGTGTCACATTCCTGAAATAAAGCTGCAACAGTGCGGCAAGAGACCGCACTTACCATCCGCCCTCGATTTGCCGGTGACGAAGGACTGTCACTTCCTCAATCGATGCAGAGATTCACACAGGAGACCAGCAACATGTCCATCCGACGCAAGGGCCTGACGCTTGCCGTCTGTGCCGGCCTTTTTGGCCTGGCCCAGGGAGCATCCGCGCTGACGCTCGACAAGACTTTTGAAAATGCCTACATCCTCGCCGACGGATCCGGTGGCAAGGGTGCCACCGTGGCCATCTACCCCGACACCCCCGGCAACGGCCAGGGAACGATCTTCT
>JAWVZU010000056.1:0-16239 GCA_033722075.1 Lysobacterales bacterium | reverse complement strand
GCTGGCCTATTGGCCCATCGAGGAGGATCCCAAAGGCATCTTCAACGGGTTGGCTGCACACCCGGAGTATCAACGGATCGTGTCCGCTTATCGCAACAAGTATGCGGATGCCCGGGAGCGAATTGTCGCCGAGGCGCCCTACCTGTTAGATCCGGCCCTTCCGTATTACATCGATACGCCGGGGCTGGGCGTCGCGATTCTCCCGACCTCAAACGAAAGCTCGTTCCCGGTCTTCGACAACTATGCGAAGAACTATCGGCTGGAGTTGTACACGCGCCTCTCCGAGATGCCGGGGCTGCGGGTTCCGTCACCGGAAGCCGTCGATCACGCGCTGGAGACCAGTGAGGATCTGGCGGCGGCCGTGGATCAGCTCGGCGTGAGTCATGCCTTCCGTTTGGTGGTCCTGCCCAATGACGCGGACTCGGTGCGTGATTCCTTGTCGCTCCTGGATCCTCGCAAGGATGAAGTGGTGTGGGAAATCGGCAACGAGCGGTTGGTCGAGCAGTGGACCGAAGAAGCCAACGAGAGACTCGCCTGGCTGGCCCACGCCCACGAGCGGTCCTTCGCGCAAGCCCTGCGCGCCGCGCTTTACGAGCGCGAGCAGGAGATTCTGGGTGAGGGAGATACGCTCGTCTTGAATGCGCACTGATGGCGTGGATCGAGGTCCGCACTGGTCCTTCATATGACTGCGTGCTAGCATTTGCTATCATTCGAACACCGGCAGGATGTCATGTCCACAGTCCAGTTGAATGCGCGCATCGATGAGAAGCTGAAGGCTGCAGTTGATGAGTACTGCAAGCAGGAGGGCGTCGTGCTCAATCACTTCGTTCAGCATGCGCTCCTCGATCGCCTGGAAGAGCTCAAGGACATTGAAGACCTGAAATCCATCAGGCATGAGCCGACTCGGCCCCTCGGTGACTTGATCAGCGAGCTCGGACTCGATGGCGAGCTATGAGATCGAAATATCGAGTACGGCGGAAAAACAGCTAAGGCGGCTCGATCGGCCGATTCAGATTCGATTGCTGAGGGCCATCACCAAGCTTGCTGATGACCCCTACCCCCGCGGCGTTCGCAAACTCAAGGGCCACACGGACGTTTTTCGTCTCCGGGTCGGCTCCTATCGCATCTTGTACAGCGTGGCGGCAAGGCGCTTGGTCGTGATCGTTCTGAAGATCGGACACCGAAGGGAGGTTTGCCGCTAACGGCAGAATCTTCCGGCACCTCTGGGATCCCGGACACCGGCGGGACTTCTGCGCATGGTGGTTGCCTCTTCGCTACGATTTAAGCCTCCGAAGATGGTGTGCGCTGAACTGAGGCCAGGTTTCAGTTCGGAGACAAAACTCATCGGCAACCCCAGCGCGCACGGCAATGCGAATCAGTCGGAGTGGGGGCGACAAATTTCGCGACGAGGGCCTCGCTCTTTTGGGCATCGCACTTTACGCAACTTCCGGCATTGGCGGGTACAGAAGTTTTGCGCCTATACTCCCTTGGAGGCTTTAGAGGGGGGCTTTCTTCATGCGCACCGACGATCTGGCGATCGCCATCCGCTTCGCTTTGCTCGGAGGGTTTATTTCCTCCGCCGTTTCCGCCCAGGATCAGGACCAGGAAGAGGATCCGGCCGAGCTCGACCGAATTTCCGTTACCGGCACACGCATCAAGCAAGCCGAGATCGAAGGGGCTTCCCCGATCTTCATTCTCGATCGGGACGACATCGAGAAATCGGGTGAAACCTCCGTAGGGGACGTTCTGCAGAATCTCTCGATCTCAGGCTCTACCCTCAACCAGCAGTTCAATAACGGTGGCAATGGAGAAACCTGGGTCGATCTCCGCCAGCTTGGGCCCAATCGGGTGCTGGTGCTGCTGAATGGCCGCCGCCTGGTTGCCAACACCGCCGGTATCGTCGACATCAATCAGATCCCGATCGCGTTGATCGAGCGGATCGAAATTCTCAAGGATGGCGCTTCGGCCATCTACGGATCGGAAGCGGTCTCCGGTGTCGTGAACATCATTACGCGCAGTGACTACGCGGGCATGCAGCTCAACGCCTATATCGGCCAATACCAAGACTCGGGCGACGGGCAGACCGAGGAATACAACTTCACCGTCGGTGCTTCGTCGGATCGAGGCTCGATGTTCTTCACGGCATCCTACACCTCCGTCGAGCCTGTGTTTGCCCGGGATCGGGAGATTTCGGCCGAACCGCTTTTCGGTACGGGCAACGCCTTTGCATCCACGTTTACTCCCCAGGGTAGATTCGGCGCCGCGATGCTCGGCAGTTTCAGCCTGACGACCGACCCCGGCGCGAACGTGACCGGGCCTGGCGGTCTGGGCGCCGCGGCATTTCGGCCAGGTGATTTCTCTCTCGGGGTGCCTGGCGGTGGTCTCGACCGCTTCAATTTTGCACCGGACAATTATTTGCTGACGCCTCAGGAGCGATTCAGTATCTCCACGGTGAGTACCTACGAAATCACCGACGCGGTGCGCATGTCTGTCGAGGCGAACTACACGTCGCGTGAATCTGACCAGCTGCTGGCGCCGACCCCGCTGGGGCTTGGCTTCTTTGGATCAAATCTCGCGTCGTCCATCGGGATTGGCGCGAACAACCCATTCAATCCGTTTGGTGTTGCGCTGAGGGCATCGAGTTTTCTGCTTGGCCGGCGCCTGGTCGAAGCCGGTCCCCGGCGCAATTTCCAGGAGGTCGACAATTACCGCTTCGGACTGGGATTCGAGGGCAGCTTCGAGGCCCTGGATCGCTATTTCGATTGGAATGTCGACTACGTCTTCGGTGAAACCGAGCGAACCGATCGCCAATATGGCCAGGTCAATCTTCGGCGCGTCCAGGAGGCGCTCTCTGACGACTGTCCGGTGACTCCGGGCTGTGTGCCGCTGAACCTGTTTGGCGGGCTTCCCGGCATCACCAATCCCCGGGCCGGCGATCCCGGTTCGATTACCCGGGAAATGATCGACTTCATCTCGTTTGTTGCTCAGGACGCGCGAGGCAGCGAGCTGACCAGCTATTCCACAAGTTTGACCGGTGACCTGTTCGAGTTGCCGGCCGGTCCGCTGGCTTTCGCCACGGGCTACGAGCATCGAGAGGAAGAAGGCTTCGATGAGCCCGATGCCCTGATCAAGGAGGGAGCCACCTCCGGCAACGCGCGCCAGCCCACGTCCGGAGGCTTCTCGACCGATGAGTTTTTCGTGGAGTTTGCGGTGCCGCTGCTTTCCAATTTGCCTGCCGCCAGACGACTCGATCTGTCGCTCGCATCGCGGTATTCGGACTACGACACTTTTGGCGACACCACCAATTCCAAGGTCGGGATAGAGTGGATGCCGATCGGTGACCTGCTGGTTCGCGGCACCTATTCGGAGGGATTTCGGGCGCCGTCGATCTTCGAGCTTTTCGGCGGGCAGTCCGACAGTTTTCCCTCGCTGACCGATCCGTGTTCCGATTTTCTTGGGCTGCAGAATCCCTCGAATGCGCAAAACCAGACCGTGATCAACAACTGCATCAGCCAGGGCGTGCCGCCGGATGGATCCTATGTGCAGGCCAACGCGCAGATTCGAATCACCGTGGGGTCCAACCCAAATCTGCAGCCGGAGACCTCCGAGTCGACGACCTTCGGCTTCGTTTACAGTCCCTCCTGGCTGGATGGCTTCGATCTGACCGTCGACTATTTCGAGATCGAGCTCGACAATGCGATCGGGGCGACCGGTCCGCAGACCATCCTGAATAGCTGTGCCAATACCTTGCAGTTGTGCTCGCTCATTCAGCGCAACTCGCGTGGGCAGGTCGTGGACCTCCTTAACGGTGGGATCAACCTGGCCTCGCGAACCGTGGAGGGCGTCGATTTCCTGGTTGCGTACTCGCTGCCGTGGACGGAGTGGGGGTTCTGGCGCGTCGAGTGGGATGGGGCCGCCCAGCTGGTGAACCAGCAGTCGACGCCCGATCTCAACAATCCGGATCCGGACGCCGAGCCCATCGAACAGGATTTTGTGGGCTTCAACGCCGGCGACCAGGCTTTTGCAAAGTGGCGTTCCAATCTGGGCATCAACTGGTCGTTGGACAACTGGGAAGTCACCTGGAACATGCACTATGTCGAAGGCACCGATGAGGTGTGTCCGGTCGATCCGGCGTTCGGTTTATGCGACCTGGATCTTGACGGCGACGGTATCAATGAGGGCAATTCGCTGGGCTCGACCACGGTGCACGACGTTCAAGTCCGCTATCACCTCCAGAAATACGGCATGGAACTGACCCTCGGAGCCCGCAATGTCGGCGACAAGACTCCGCCGGTCTCGGTGCTGGCCTTTTCGAACAGCTTCAACGTGGCCGACTATACTCTGCCGGAGCGGTTCCCCTACGTGCGGGTCAAGATCGACTTTTGATTCAGCCGGTCCGAGGAATTGTTGATGAAGTTGGTGCTGGACCATGTATTCATCCTTGTCGGCTCGGGTGGCGAGGCGGTTCAGGCACTGCTGGAAGGTGGGTTTCGAGAGGGTCCGGGCAATGCCCATCCTGGCCAGGGCACAGCCAATCGCCGGTTCTTCTTTGCCAATGGCATGCTGGAGTTCTTGTGGGTCCACGACACCGGTGAAGCGATCGCGGGTCCCGGTCGAAAGCTGCGGTTTCCGGAGCGGGTCTCCTGCCCCACCGCCAGTCCTTACGGGGTCATCGTGCGGCCGGCAGGCAAGGGCGGGGGCGTTATGCCGTTCCCGGGCTGGACCTATCAACCCGACTATTTCGACCCGCCCTGGGCATTCCATGTCGGAGCGAATTCCGATTGCCTCGACCAGCCGCTCTGCATTTACGCCCCCTTTCTTGAATCGGGCGAAAATCCACGGCTGGTGCCCGAGCGGTCCGGCAGGGAAATCACCGATGTCCGGATTTCCACACCGGCCGATCCAGCCGTTGGTGTGCTCGGGGACTTGGTCGAGACCGAATGCCTGTCCTTTCGGGAAGGAGCCGAACACCTGATGGAGCTGACGCTGGACAATCACGCCATGGGTAAAGTGCTCGATTGCCGACCTGCCATCCCGTTGGTCTTGCGCTGGTAGGGACCGTTCAGTCGGCGTAGGTCGCCTTCAGATAGTCGATGATATCGCCCGACTCCGCCATCTCTTTGCCCGTGTTCGGGTCGACGAGATAGGGGATGGATACGCGCCCGGCACGGGCCAGCAGCGCCTTGCGGTTTTCGAGATCGGGTTGCGGGGTCAGGTTCAGAGCGTCTCTAGCAATCGGTGGGACCCAATCGGATAGCCGGGTTCGCCCGGCGGAGCGCAGGATGTAGGGTAGCTCGAGTTCGCACAGGAGGTCTCGAACGGGTCGGGCGTACGGGCTGGATTCGAAGCTGTACAGCTCGAGAGGCTTCTCCGGAGGCCTGGAATGCCGGGCCCGCATGCCTGCAAATAGCCTCGCCATCGCGGTAAGCGTCGAACTGATCTTGTGGGCCGGGACGATGCGCCATTTGATCGGAAGGGATCGCTGACCATAGGTGTCGTAGAGATAGGCAATGATGTCCATGGACTCGTACATCCGACGCCCCGTGTTGGGGTCCACAAGGAACGGAAACTGGGCTTTTCCGCCGAGTTCAGTCACCCGCGGCCGGAATCGCTGACCGCCCTTGGGGCAGGGATAGACCATGGCATCGAGATCGAGCTCCGTCAGCGCCTCGCGCACGAGTCGGCAATGCGGGCAGCCCTCGAACTCGTAGAGCTCGAGCAGCTTCTCGGGCTTCCGGGCCGCGGGCCTGGCAGAGATGCCCATGCCCGGTCTCAGCGCGGTTGCGAGGCCCGAACTGGCGAGATTGATCCGATTCCTCAGTTTTTGAAAGCTCATGGTCCTTCCCTGGTCATTGTTCTGGAGCCTATCCGAGTTGTGAGGGCGATCGCGTCCAGACCCAATCCCCCATGGGACCAGGGGTGGGTATAGCACATTAGAAAGAGTTAACATTGCGCGATGAGATTCGAGCTGTTCGGCAAGACCGACGTGGGTCCGGTAAGGATGCGGAATGAAGACCACGTCCTGGTCCTGGACCGTGTCCTGAACAAGGGCGAAACCTACCTGTCCAGTTCGGAGACGGGACGGTTTCTGCAATCCAGTGGTGCTGCGCTTTGGGCGGCGGTTGCGGACGGCGTCGGCGGCCTTCCTTACGGTCGTGACGCGAGCAGTATCGCCCTGCAAACGCTGTCGGAGACCCTGATGGCTTCGACAAAGGTGCCGGATGACGCCGCGTCACTGCGGACCGTCATCGAAGAAGTCAACGAACGAGTCGTGGCCGCCGGCGATGAGATGGCGGGCTCCACCGGCATCGGCACCACCCTCAGTGGACTGTTCATACGGCACACGACTGCCTTCGTGTTCAATGCCGGCGACTCCCGTGTCTACCGCATGCGGGGTGACAGTCTTGCTCTGCTGACCCGCGACGATGCCAAGGCCGGCATGATCGCGGAGACGTCCGGCATGAGCCTGGACCGGGCTGTAGAGACCGGCGATGCTTCCCTGACCAATTGCGTGGGCATGAAGGACTTTCAGGTGACGATCGGACCGGACCTCGAGTGTCGCCCGGGAGACCAGTTTCTGATCTGTACGGATGGTCTGTTCGGGAGCGTTTCCCGCGAACTCATCGCGGATGTGCTCGGACATTCGTCGCCCCTCGCCATCAAGGGCCATCAGTTGTTCGACCATGCCCTGAAGGGTGAGACCCTCGACAACATTTCCTTGGTTCTGCTTGCATGCCGACCGGATCAGCCGTCCGGAACCAGAACACCACGCGCCGTCATCTCGATCTGATCCAACGTAAAACCTCCGGATGCGGCGACCTTCCCTCGGTCGGCGCATCTGGCTAGGATGGGGTCCATCGCCAAACTGGTGGATCCCATGCGCCGCACTGCCGTCTTCGTACCCTTTCTGCTCGGTCTCGTGGTCCTCGCGGGCTGCTCGGTCAACCCGGTGACCGGGGAGCGCAATCTCAATTTCATGTCGGAGAACTGGGAGCGGACGGTTGGGGCCGAGAACTACGCGCCCATGCGCCAGGCGCAGGGCGGTGACCTGAAGATCGATCCGGATCTCACCGAATACGTCAGTTCGGTGGGTCAGCAACTGGCCGAACACGCGCAGCGTCCACTCGACTATGAATTCGAGGTGCTGAACAACTCGGTACCCAATGCCTGGGCGCTGCCGGGCGGGAAGATCTCCATCAACCGTGGGCTGCTGACGGAGCTGGATTCCGAGGCGGAATTGGCCGCGGTCCTGGGCCACGAAATCGTCCACGCGGATGCGGCGCATGGTGCAAGGGCGCAGTCGAAAGGGGTATTGACTCAGGTCGGCGCCCTGGCCGGTGCCGTTGCCTTGGGCAGCACGGTGGAGTCGCGAACGGCACAGCAGCTCGGCATGTTGGGTATCCAGCTCGGTGCGGCGTTGATCACCACCAAATACGGGCGCGACGCGGAACGTGAAGCGGACGAGTACGGCATGCGCTACATGTCGGCGGCGGGCTATGACCCGCAGGGCGCCGTGCACCTTCAGGAGACCTTCGTGAGGCTGTCCGAGGGAAGGAGAACCGATTGGCTTTCCGGTCTGTTCGCCTCTCATCCGCCGTCCCAGGAGCGGGTGGAGAACAATCGGGCGACCGCTGCGGCGCTGCCGCCCGGCGGTGATCTCGGGCGCGATCGCTACCAGCAGAAGATCCGGCGCATCAAGGAACTGGAGCCGGCCTACAAGGCCCACGACGATGGACGCAAGGCGCTCGCGGAGGGTGAGGTGGACCGGGCCCGGCGCCTGGCAAGGCAGGCGATCGACGCGGAGCCCCAGGAGGCGCTATTCCACTCGCTGCTCGGAGATACCTATGCGGCGGAGGAGGACTACCGGGATGCGGAAGCCCAGTATAGTCGCGCCATTGGCCATGACGGAGAGTTCTTCTACCACTATCTGCGCCGTGGCCTGGTCCGCCAGGAGCTGAACCGGCGGGAATCGGCTCGCGCCGATCTCCAGCGTAGCCTCGAATTGCTTCCCACCTCCCAGGCCAACCTGGCCCTGGGCAATATGGCTCGCGATTCGGGCAACCGTCAGCGGGCAATCGCCTATTACCAGGCAGCCGCCCAGTCGGACTCCGGGTCGGGCCGCCAGGCCACGATCGAGCTGGCCAGGATGGACCCCTTGTCATTCCTGGCCGTCGGAGTGACCGCCGACGGGGAGGGCAACGGTTACGCGCAGCTCCAGAACCGCGCCCCGGCCGACATGCGCAATGTTCGTCTCAAGGTCGAATTCATGGGAGCCGACGGACGAATTCGCGTCTCACAGAGAACTGTGCCCTCCGTTCCCGCCGGACAGACGATCAACGTCCCCCTCCGGATCGGGGGTTTCACCAGCATGGCCGACCTGCAGCAGAGGCTCCGGGTGACCGCGCTGGGAGCGCGGGTGTCCGGTTAGAATGGTAAAATGGGCGCCATGGCAGATACGGCACAGAAAAGGCAGGATCGCGCTGCAAGGCGTTGCAACTGGCCGGTTCGAGGTTTCGAGTTGGGTGAAGACCCGAACGAGAACCTCAGCGACCTGACAACACCCGCAGAACGCCTGTCGATGATGTGGGAACTGGCTTTGCAAGCCTGGCAGCTTGCCGGACATTCTCTGCCCGAATACGACCGTAGCTCAATGCCTGGGCGGGTTTTTCGGTCCGGCCAGTGACGATCGAGTCCGGGTTCAACCAGGACTTTCTGGATATTCTGATTGCGCTTGACGAAACTCAGGCAGAGTTTCTGGTGGTCGGTGCTCACGCCATGGCACTACACGGCGTACCTCGCGCGACCGGGGATCTGGATCTGTTCGTGAGGGCGAGCAGCGCCAATGCGCAACGCGTCCTGGAGGCATTGGTTTTATTTGGCGCCCCGGTTGGATCGCATGGACTGGCGGCGGAGGATCTCGAGCGTCAGAACATGGTCTATCAGCTCGGTCTGCCGCCGCGAAGAATCGACCTCATGACTTCGATAAGCGGCGTGAGCTTTCAGGATGCCTGGGATTCTCGCGAAACCATCGAGATCGGCGAGCACAGTATCCCGTTCATCGGCCTGGATGCGCTGATCAAGAACAAACAAGCCACCGCGCGTGACAAGGATCTGGTCGATGCCCGGTTGCTGACCGCGCGGAAGTAGCACCTCATCCCAATCCCTCTCCCCGTAGCGGAGACGGGCTAGTTGCAGGTCTTGCCCTTGATCTCCGTCAGGCGGATCACATCCAGTGATCCATCGGGAAAGTCGGCTTCCTGATCCGAGTCCCAGGTCACGGTCGCGCTGTCGGGACCGGTGAACTCTATGGAGACCGTGCCCCAAGCGTCGTTGATGACCGCGTCCGGATCGAAATCCGGCGGAAAATCGGCCCCGCTGAAGCGTCCCATGGGCACGTCCGCCTTGCCATCCGCGATCGGTGCCTGTCCCAGCAGCCAAACCTGCTCGCCGTTCAGATACACGTACCAGGCAAGGAGCACGTTATCCACGCCGCCGAGATCGAACACTTCGGCTACGAAGCCATGCCCCGCCTGGTCTGCATTGTAATAGCTGCCGCTACGGCAGGCCTGGGGCGAGTCGCTCAGCGGGGCCAGGCGCTGAATCGGCAGTTCGCCTGCCTCGAAGCCCTCCACCACCGGGACCCAGCTCGCCGTGCCCATGTCCTCTGAATCGAAGTCGAAGGTCAGGGAGCCCCAGGGAATCACGTCGGCGGATTCGAAGTTGGGTGGGAAGTCCCCGTTCTCGGTAATGAACGTGTCCAGGGTGGCCGAGCCGTTCACCAGGTCGCCGCCGCCGATCAACCAGACGGGGTTTCCGTCCCGGTAGACGTACCAGTAGGCGTTGATGCGATCAGGATCGCCCTCGCTGACGCCGGCCAGGCGCTCGATCAGCCAGCCGTGGCCGGCCTGATCGACGTTGAACCAGGGACCGCTCACCGCGGTGTTGGCCTCGGCCACGGTGCAGGCGCTGGGATTGCTGGCGTTGGTCACCTGAATGTTGTCCAGGTAGAAACCGTCGAATTCGAGTCCGGGATCGGAGGTGAAGCTCCAGCGAAGGATCACATCCTGACCGGCGAAGTCACTCAGGTCCGAGGTGTAATTCCGGAAGGTCTCCTGGTCGCCGGTAAACGCCTCGGTGGTGGCCAGGTAACCGCATGCGTTGACCGGTTCCCCGCCGTTTGGCTGAGTCATGTTGAGGGTGCCGGGGTAGCCCTGATCCGGGGGCAACGGCAACCAGGTCTCGCCGTCATCGTTGGAGATCTCCACGATTACGCCATCCCAGTCGACCTCGAGTTCGAAGCGGGCGTCGTAGCTGAGCACCGGCGAGCCTTCCTGCAGTTCCAGGGTCGGGGTCACGATGCGCGCACAGGTGTTGGGCGGATAGTTCTCACCGTCGGCCGCGTTGTGATAGCTGAAGCGCCCGGTGGACGCCTCCTGCGTGGTGAGCTGCCACGGCTCGCCGAAGCGAACGAGCGTGATGTCATCGGGGTCGTCCACAAACGTCCCCGGCTCGTTCTCGTTGCCGAAGGTGGTGATCTGATAGCGGATCTGCCCGGTCGATTCGTTGCCCTGATTGGGGCCGGCGCCGTCGTCGGTCGTGTCCTCGGCGCGAACCGTGTAGTAGTAGGTCTTGAGCGACTCCACGTCGATATCGATGAAGCTGTCGCCCTGCACGCCGCTGGCCACGAGCGTATCGGATCCAATTCTGAAGTTGGGATCCGTCGAACGATAGATCGAGTAGGTCAGACCGGTGCCCGGGCAACTCGACTGGCCCTCGTCCCAGCTGAGATCGACGCTGCAGGTGCCGTCGCCAACGAGCGTCACGTCCACGGTCGTCTGATCGAACTTGGGCACCAGCTTGCAGGCTGCCGTGGATACCGCCGACTTGCACGTGCTGGCCGGTCCTTCTCCGCAGGCATCTACGCCTCGTACCCGGTAGCCGTACTCGAAGCCGCCCTGGGTCTTGAGGTCCTCGAAGGCCAGGGAATCGGACTGGCCGACAAACTCGAACTGTTCACTGGACACCCCGCAACCGCCCACGGCGCGGTAGACCTGGTACGTCTCCGCACCGGTAACCCCTGTAAAGTCGATGGCCAGCGAATCCGGGTTCTGGGTCAGGTTCAGGTCGGGAGCGTCACTCACGCCCGAGGAGCACTGGGCCTTGGATACGACCAGCGCAAAGCCCTGGAGATCCGTGTTCTGGTCGCCGTTTCCGGGCACATCAGTGGCCTTGACCCGAACGGTATAACGGCCCCCTTCCGGTTGGGGCAGGATGACCTGCTCCGTGTTGTCGATCGTATCAGCGTTACCCCCGGCAACGGACTGTCCGCCGGAAAAGCGATTGCCTCGGAAGGTCTCGGAAGGCGTCACCACCTCCAGATCAAGGTCATTGACCAGGACACGCCCGGCGCTCAGCACCGGACCCGGCGGGTCGTACCAGGTGAGCGTCGCACGGAAAGGCTCGCCGGCAGGGACCTCCACGTCGAACTCCATGCGATCACCGGTCTGCAGGCCATTGAGGTTGGCCAGGTCCCACACCCGGAGGTCACGGTCATCGCCGGCGAAGTAGAGGTTGTTGTCCAGCCAGACCCGACCCCAGCCGGTGCTGACGCTGGGCGTGTCGGCATAAAGGCGCGTGCCGTTCAGCAGGACGCCTTTGAGCAGGGCACCGGTGGGAATCAGTTCGTCGTCCGGATTGCGAACGCCGCTCGGATAGAAGCCGTCGGTGAAATACTGGCGAGCCAGCGCGGCCGAACCGGAAAGCGTCGGTGCGGCGAAGGAGGTTCCGCTGTCCGGCCGTGTTCCGGCGCGGTTGAAGGGTGGCGGCGGCACATCGTCCAGATCGTTCCCGGCGGCCGAGACGATATCGACTCCGGGCGCCGTAATGTCGGGCTTGATCCGTCCGTCGAAGGTCGGCCCCCGGCTGGAGAAGGATGCGGGACTGGGATTGTTGCCGTGTTCGCTGGCCGCCACGGCGACGCCATTCTTGGCATAACCTGGATGCGACAGGGTCGTCAGACCCGCATTTCCGTCGTTGCCGGCCGATTTCACGAACAGGAGATCCTCAAAGCGGTAGGTCTCGGTGTCGACGAAGAAGTCGAAACCGGCGTAGATCTGGCTGTCCGGATCGATTTCGCCCGTATCCGGGTCCACGACGCCGCCGCCAAAGCTGCTTGAGTGGATGAATGCCCCGGCGTTGAAGGCCTGCTCGTACATGGCGCTGTTGATGCCCGAGAGGCACCCGGAGTCGTCGTTTCCGATGTCCATGACCAGCAGCTGGGCGTTGGGCGCCATGCCGTCGCCGTCATCGTAGTTGGCTTCTTCCGGGGTGGAGGGCGTTCCCGCATCGCCGGCGACGGAGCCGGCAACGTGGGTGCCGTGAAAAAGGACGATCGATCCCTGGCAACCGCCCGCATCATCGTAGGGGCTGGCATCCGGCTGGACGAAATAGCCGTAGATCTTGCGGTTCGGAAAGACCGGGCCCGGGGTGGGTGGCAGCACATCGCTGGCGTCCGTATATTCCTCGATCAGGCCGTTGCCCTGGTCCAGGCGGTAGAAGAAGTCGGAATTCCGGTCGACGCCCGAATCGAAGACGGCGACGATCTGGCCCGTTCCGATGATCCCCTGGTCCCAGATCGGGGTCGCGGTGGGGGGCAGTCCCCCCGAATCCGAGTTGTTTTGCACCACGCCGACCGAGTCGGCGTTCTCGATCTGCGGTTGAATGTGGCGTTCGATGAAATAGACCGAAGGGATATCCGCGATCGTGCGCAGTACGCCCGCGAGCACAGACCGATCCAGGCTGACCCGGACCCACGGGCGGGTGGCGACGCGTTCGGTCTTTTCCACGCGCACGGACGGAAGAAGCTTGGAAACGGTCAGCGCCAGCCGTTCCTCGTCAGTGCCCGGAAAACCCATCAGCTGCAGGCTGATCCGGCCCGGTTGCGGGGAACGGGTCAGCAGGCCGGCGGACACCTTGTAGACGGAACGAAAAGCGCCGCTGTAACGGACGCCGGCGTGCTTGGATATTCTTGCCCTCGATTCGGCATCCCAGCGAACCACGAAAGCGCGGTTGGGGATGAGGTCGATCACGTCGACACCCAGATCTTCCAGGGTCGACTGGGTGAACTTCACCCCTTCTTCGAACTGGACGATCCCGTAATCCTCGAACTCGGTCTCGAAGCCCTTGGTTGACAGGCGCTCGGTCACCGGGTCGAAGGCCCCGGCCTTGAGGACCAGCATATCGGGGGGCGCAGATCGGGCCTCGAAGGAGGTCAGGCGCTTGGGTTCAACCGTACGCAGGGGCTCGTCGGCGGCGACGGCAAACGGGATCAGCAGCGGGAGGAGGTGAAGGAGTTTCGGCATGGGGTGAGCAAACCTGGGATCAGCAGGGGTTCAAGTCTGCCATCGGGCCGCGGGATTTGCCATTTCCGGCAACCAACCAGCACCCTGTTTCTCCATCAAAGGCAATGTGCGCTACGAACGGATCCGCCGATCGAAGCGGCGGGAGAGCCAGAGCATCAGCCCGCCGAAGTACGCGACCGCAATCAGCACATAGATCCAGCCGTGCGGATGTCCCGCCTGCAGGATCCAGTAGGCCTTCAGGGGCCAGTAGGTGGGCACGATCCCCACGAGGAACTGCCAGGGCAGCGGTACGAACCAGGCGGCGATGGCCGGCATGACCAGGATGCCCGTAGCCTTGGCCAACGCAAAGCCCTGAACCTTGTTGCTGGCGAAGGTGGCCAGCACGAGCGCATAGCAGGGGGCAAACAAGGCGCCGCCGAGGGCCCCGGCGGCGACTGCGGGCCACTCAAAGGGCAGGACACCGGCCAGGGCCAGAACGATCACGGTCATCGGAACGGACAGCGCCACGGGCACGGCCAGGCGGTAGGCGACAAGCTGCCCGGGCGACAGGGGCGTGACCTGGAGCGTCTCCAGGGTCTGGTCGTCGCGCTGGTCCAGGAGCAGGAAACCCATCACCAGGCCGAAGAACTGGGGCACCATGAGAATCAGGAAGCTGAGGACCAGGGGGTAGTAGGGCGCCAGATCGAAATCAAAGCGCTCGGTGAGCCTCGCATCAATGGCCGGCAACGCGTAGCGGGTGATCAAAGCCAGGATGACCGGGACGACGACCATCCACCGCAGCATGGAATCCCGGCGCACACTGCGCGTATCGATGGTCATCAGCGCTCGAAAACGGCCTGCGTCGTGATTCATCGTGTCGTTGCTGCTTGTCGACGCTTGAACAGTCGCCGGGCCAGCAACACCGCAACGCCGATCCATGGCAGCGGCGCGAAGAGCAGGTAAGCCAGAGGCCGCGCATCGACGCCTTCGAACGCAGCGGTAAGCGCGTCCATCGATGGTTGCAGAGGATGGAACACGACGGCGCGACCTTCCACCAGTCCAAAGGACACCAGCATCGGGATGCAAAGCCCGATGGTGTAGGGGATTGACGGCATCAGGAACTCGTTGACGCTCGTATAGCGTGTCATCACCGCAAGGCCGGCAAGCGTGAAGATCAGGGAGGCCGTCGTCAGCCCGAACGCCAGCAGCGGCAGGCTCTGCGGCAGTCCGTAGGTAAGCAGCGTCAGCGCCACGCCCTCCACGACCGTGAGCAGCGTCAGGGTTGCCACCTTCGAGATGAGGTACTCCCCGTCCGTCAGCGGCGTCACCGCTTCGGCGCCGAGGCTGCCTTCAGCCTTTTCCAGCAGGATCAGACCGGCGACGAAGAAGAAGGTGTTGATGATCGTGTTTTCGAACAGGACCAGCGGCAATACCCAGGCCAATGCCTCTTCGTCGAGAAAACTGAGCAGGATGGCCGCCAGACCGGCAACGATCACCGACACGGTATAGAAGCCGCTCCGGAACTGAACCCGGCAGTCCAGGGCGAACCGGGCCGCCAGTCGGCTCACCGGAGTTCTCGCCCGGTGACCTTCACGAACACGTCGTCCAGGGATGCCTCCTGGGTATGGATGGTCTCGATGTCGGCCGTCCGGAGCAGCTCGGCGAATTCGCGGTTCTCGCCGACCGATTCCAGCGGGAACTCGCTGAATTCGAGTTTCCCGTCGCTGCGATATTCGACTCGGACGGTTCGCTCGCCGTGATTCAGCTTGAGCGTCCGAGGCGAGTCGATGACCTTGATCCGGCCGTCGATGATGAAGGCGACCCGGTCACAGAGCTGATCCGCGACGCTCATGTCATGGGTCGTCAGGAACACGGTTTTGCGGCGTCCCCGGGTTTGTTCCCGGATGAGTTCCTTGACGGTGCGCGCGTTGACCGGGTCCAGGCCGCCCGTGGGCTCGTCCAGGAAGATCAGCTCCGGGTCGTTGAGCAGGGCGCGGGCGACGCTCAGGCGCGTTTTCATGCCCTTGCTGAATTCGCCCACGGGCTTGTCCGCATCGCTCGCCAGGCCAACGGAGGCCAGCAGTTCCTCCGGCGGCAGGGTCGGGTTGCTGAAAAGAGCGCCGAAATAGCGCAGGTTCTCGCGCGCGCTCAGCTTGTTGAAATGAGTCGGGTATTCGAAGGCGACGCCGACGTCTTCATAGAAGCGGGCGTCCCAGTCCTGAACCGGGCGACCGCGCACCGAGACGCTGCCCTGAAAGCCCGTGAGCAGGCGAATGAGGATCTTCTGAACCGTGGACTTGCCGGCCCCGCTGGGTCCCAGAAAACCGAAAATCTCGCCTCGCGCCACGTCGAAAGCGAGATCCCTCACAGCCGGCCTTTCGCTGCCACCGTAGGTAAAGCTGAGACCGCTGACCGAAATGATCGGCTTCATTCGGTCAGTAGAGCATGGGCCTGGGTCGGGGAGCCAGTCCGGGAGTCGCTCGCCTATTCGGGCGCCCCGGGCGTTCCTTCGGCCAGTTCCTGGCCGGTCTTGCTTTCCTCGGTCATCCGGGCCAGGACGTCCTTCGAGAAGATCAGGTCATCCAGCATGGTTCGCGTGCCCAGCAGGTCGAAACCGTTGAAGTCGAAATGGTACTGGCCCATGACCTCGACAACCTCGATCTCCGCCCCGGCCTCCTCGTTTCGGTAGCGCAGGCGATCGGTTTCGTCTTCCAGGGGCTCGTAGCCCAGGGATTTGAGGACCTTCAGGTGTTCTTCGGGGAGTGACGCCATGGGAATTCCGAGTGTGCTGGTTCCTGTTCGACCCTAGCTCTCATTCTCCCGGGACGCAAACCGGATCACCACTTTGCCCCGGGTATGACGGGTCTCGATATGACGGTGAGCCTCCGCTGCCTGGCGC
>JAWVZU010000055.1:0-16292 GCA_033722075.1 Lysobacterales bacterium | reverse complement strand
GCCCGGGGCGGGACCGTTTACTGCAACCATCGACCGTCAGACCGCCTTCTATCCGGGCAGCGGGATTCCCACTTTCGACGTCTCGTTCGTCAGCACTGGCCCCAACGCGGGTCCTCAGGACGGGCTGCTGCCCCAGGATATCGGTTCTCTGTTCGGGCAGGCCTTCAACACGGATGTCTACAATGACATCGACCAGATCCAGCTCGGCGGCAGCTGGGCCAATCTGCAAAGCGGCGCCTTGGCCCGCATCGACTTCGGCATCCAGCACCAGAAACAGGAGTTCGATACTCGGAATGCCTACTCAGGTCTGCTTCCGGCGGGCTTCTGGCTGACCTCGGCTCAGCATTGGCCGGATGACCAGTGGAGGCTCGAGAGCTTCAGCGGCCTGCTGGATGAATTCAGCAACGGCGGCAGCTTCTCGTTTGATGAGTACTACACGGCTGATCTTGGCTACATCATTGATGGATTCGAGACGGTCGGCGCCGACAACTTCCCCTGCTGCTACTGGCCGGACACGAATTTCTGGGGTCCGGACTTCCAGGATCCGTCGGGCGACCGCGGACGCTTCTGGCCCGGACCGCTGGGTAATTCCGGTCTCGCCCTGGTGGAAGAGGACATCAACTCCTTCTACACTCAGGCGGTTTTCCAGGACATGTTCAACGGCATGCCGTTCAACGCCATCCTCGGACTTCGCTACGAGGATACGGAAACCACCTCCTTCGGCCAGGAAGTGCCGGCTACGGCCATCGTGTGGGTCAATGGCAACGAATTCTCTTATGAGTTCGCGGACAACCCCTCCCTGCGCCGTGGCGAGGGCGACAATGACTTCTGGCTGCCGAGCGTCAATCTCGACCTCGAAGTCATGGAAGACGTGGTCGCCCGCTTTGCCTATAGCCGGACGATTTCCCGTCCGCCCATCGGCGCCCTGAGCCCGAACCGGACCTTCATCGGCAATCCGAACGTCCGAAACCGGCGGGTCAGTGCCGGTAATCCTGACCTGCTCCCGTTCGTGTCGGACAATTTCGATCTGTCGCTTGAGTGGTACTACGGACCGGGAAGCTATGCGTCCATCGGCTACTTCCGTAAGAAGGTCGACAACTTCCTGGTGTCGACCACCGTCGAACGGACCTTCGAAGGGTTGCTGGATCCCTACATCGGCGCGCTGGCCGAGCAGGCTCGCGCCCAGCTGATGGAAGAGGGCATCCAGGCCGACGACCAGGCGGTGTTTGCGCGGATCAACGAGATACTCGGGCGGGATACGCTCGGGCCGGTTCGTGCTGAACCGGGCGACCCTCTGGCCGTGTTTCAGGTGACCACCACCGAGAACGCCGAAGTCGGCAATCTCTGGGGCTTTGAAATGGCGGTCCAGCACATGTTTGGCGATACGGGCTGGGGCCTCCAGGCCAACGCCACAGTCGTCAATGGTGACGTGGACGCGGATCGCGACGTGATCAACCAGCAGTTCGCCCTGCCGGGCCTGAGCGATTCCGCCAACCTGAGCGTGTTCTTCGAGAACGAGCTGATCTCGGCCCGCCTGGCCTACAACTGGCGCGACGAGTTCCTGTCCGGCTTCGATCAGTTCGGAGCGCCGGTCTTCACCGAGAAGTACACGCCGCTGGACCTGAACGTGACCTACTACGTGAACAACGAGCTGTCGGTGTTCTTCGAGGCGCTCAATATCACCGAGGAAACCCAGCGGATCTACTCGCGTTACCCGGAGCAGTTCCTGCGGGGTAACCAGTACGGCGCGCGTTATAATCTCGGATTGCGCTATCGGTTCTAATAACCTTCGCTTGTTGCTACATTTTGAGCCGCTGCCCCGCAGCGGCTTCTTTTTTCCATGACTGAAAATCTCGCAGACAAGTCAATACAACGGATCGTCATCGTCGGCGGCGGGAGTGCCGGCTGGATCACGGCCGGCCTCATCGCAGCCGAGCACGTTGCCCCGAACTCCGGTATCAGCGTGACGCTCGTCGAATCCCCGCAGGTGAAGACCATCGGCGTCGGGGAGGGGACCTGGCCGACCATGCGGACCACGCTGCAGCGGATCGGTATCTCGGAGACCGAGTTTCTGACCGAATGCTCCGCCTCCTTCAAGCAGGGGACACGGTTCGTCGGGTGGCTGACCGGCGAGGACGATGACATCTACTATCATCCCTTCTCTGCGCCGACCGGTTTCGCCCACATCAACCTGGTCCCTTTCTGGCAGGCGCGGCGGGACGAAATGTCCTTCGTCAATGCGGTCACCGTCCAGGGCCAGGTCTGCGATCGCAACCTCGCGCCCAAACAGGAGACCACGCCGGAGTACGCGGGCGTCGTGAATTACGCCTACCACCTCGATGCGGGCAAGTTCGCGGAATTGCTGCAGCGCCACTGCACCCAGAGGCTGGGCGTTCGGCACATCGTCGATCACGTCACTGCGATCAATGGTCAGGCCGACCAGGACATCCGGTCGATTTCAACGGAAAAGAGCGGAGACATCGAGGGCGATCTGTTCGTCGACTGCACCGGGTTTTCGTCCATGCTGCTCGGCCGGCACTACGGGATCCGCTATCTGGACCGAAAAGATGTCCTGTTCAACGACTCGGCGCTGGCCGTTCAAGTGCCCTATGCCGATGAGGCCGGGCCGATTGCATCGCAGACCAATTCGACGGCCCGGGACGCTGGCTGGATCTGGGACATCGGACTGGTTCACAGGCGTGGGCTGGGTTACACCTATTCGTCGGCGCACACCGAGGATGCGCGAGCGGAGCAGGTGCTTCGCGACTACATCAGTGCAACGTCCGGGCAATCGGGAAAGCAGTATGACCTGCGCAAGATCAGCTTCCGGCCCGGGCACCGGGAGGTTTTCTGGCACCAGAACTGCGTCGCCGTCGGCATGTCATCCGGTTTTCTCGAACCCTTGGAGGCGAGCGCCCTGGTGCTGGTCGAGTTGGCGGGGCGCATGCTCAGTGATTCGTTACCGGCCAATCGGGCGTTGATGGATACGGTGGCCCGGCGCTACAACGAGACTTTTCTCTACCGCTGGGATCGGATCATCGACTTCCTGAAGCTGCACTACGTGCTGAGCCGACGAAATGACTCCGAGTACTGGAAGGACAACCGGCAGGCCAGTTCGATTCCAGAGCGGCTCCGGGAACTGCTGGCGCTGTGGCATTTTCAGGTGCCCTGGCATGCCGACTTTCCGCGGACCGACGAGATCTTCTCGTCCGCCAGCTATCAGTACGTTCTCTACGGCATGGGCTTCTGGACCCAGGCCGGCGGACCGGCAGGATTGAAGCGCCGCGCTGAGCAGGCGCAGCGCCTCTTCGCGGAGAACATCAAGCAAACCAGCCGAATCATCGCGCACCTGCCGGGAAACCGTGAGCTGCTGAGCCGAATTCACGAACGCGGATTACCCGTGGCTCAAGCCGGATAACGGCCTCCACTGCCCAGCACAACGAGATTCGAAATGACCAACCACGTTCTCCTCGACAACGTTTCGCACAAGGACCTGCGGGTCAACAAGATCTATCGCCCCGGCGGCCCCTACGACGTGAACGTGGCGCGGGTCTTCCCCGTGGAGTTCCGACAGGTGCAGATGGACTATCCGCTGTTCTTCGTCAAGAACAAGGAAAGCGGACACTTCGAGACGGTCGCGTTGCTGGGTTTCGATCAGGGTGAAAACCTCTTTCTGGACAAGAACGGATGGGATGCGGCACACATCCCCCTCAGTATTCAGCGTCAGCCCCTGCTGATCGGTTTCCAGGAGCAGGTGGATGATGGCGTACCGCGCCGAGTGCCCGTAGTGCACATCGACCTGGACCATCCCGAGGTCAGCGAGACGGAAGGGGAGCCGCTGTTCCTCCCGCACGGCGGGGAGAGCCCGTGGCTGGAGCAGATGTCCTCGGTGCTGCATGCCATCCAGCAGGGGCATGAGACCTCGCAGTCCTTTTCCGAGTTGCTGGTCGGACTGGAGCTGATCGAGTCCCTGACCGTCAAGGTCGAGTTCGTCGATGGGTCCAAGCATTCGCTCACCGGCCTGTACACGATCAACGAGGACAAGCTTGCAGGCCTGGGCGCGAAAGCGCTGGAGGTCCTGCACCAGAAGGGGCACCTTTTCGACGTCTATATGCTGCTGGCCTCGTTGCCCAACGTCGGTGAACTGATCAAGCGCAAGAACCGGACGCTCGCGGGCTGAGCGTCAGGGGCGGAGATCGTGTGGTGAAACCGATCGCGGAGCTGAAGCACCCCGAAGAGGGGGACCTGTTCGCGCGGGTCGTTGCAGAGGGTGTTCCCCTTGTATTGCGTGGCGTCGCCTCGCACTGGCCGCTGGTGGAACGAGCCCGGAGATCGCCGCAGGACGCCAGCAGTTACCTGCTTGAATTCTACGACCAGGCGCCGGTCAACGCCTTCGTGAGCGAGACCGACATCGGCGGCCGCATCTTCTACACCGATGACCTCAGCGGCACCAATTTCCGCCAGGTCAAGACCGGTATGGACCAGGTGCTGGCCAGGATTCAGAGTCACCAGGAAGACCCTTCGCCGCCCACGATCTACATGGGTTCCATGGCGCTGGATTACTGTCTTCCGGGGCTTCGTGAGCAGCACTGCCTGCCCTACGGTGATCGTAAACCGACGGTGCGGATCTGGATCGGCAATCGCACCACGGTGGCCGCGCACTACGATGCCATGGACAACATCGCCTGCGTGTGCGCCGGGCGCCGCCGCTTTACGCTGTTTCCGCCGGAACAGTTGGAGAACCTGTATGTCGGGCCGCTGGACTTCACTCCCGCCGGACAGTCGGTGAGCATGGTCGATCCGCACAACCCGGACCTGGAACGCTTCCCCCGCTACGCCGAGGCGCTGAAACACGCCCAGTCCGCGCTCCTGGAACCCGGTGATGCGATCTATGTTCCTTGCATGTGGTGGCACCAGGTCGAGGCTCTGGACGATTTCAATATCCTGATCAATCACTGGTGGCGGGACCAGCCGGATTATCTCGGAATTCCCGGGGATGCGCTGCTCCACGCCATCCTCAGCATTCGCGATCTTCCACCGGCCCAGCGGGAAGCCTGGCGGGGAATCTTCGACCATTATGTGTTCAACTCGGACGCTGGCGAGCTGGCCCATATTCCCGAGGATCGCCGCGGGGTCCTGGGTGACCTCGACGAGACAGCGGCCCGGCAGCTCCGGAGCACGCTGCGCAACAAACTGAATCGGTAACGGAACCATGAAACGAGTGCAACGGGTAGTGATCGTAGGCGGTGGCACGGCCGGCTGGATGGCGGCTGCGGCCTTGTCCAAATCCATGGGCAGGGTGCTGGACATCGAACTGGTCGAGAGCGACATGATCGGCACTGTCGGCGTTGGCGAAGCCACCATTCCGCCGATCAAGAACTTCCATTTATTGCTGGAGCTCGACGAGGCGGAGTTCATGCGGGCCGTCAACGGCACCTTCAAGCTGGGCATCGAGTTCGTCAATTGGGGGCAGCTGGGCGAGCGCTACTTCCACCCGTTCGCGCCGCACGGAACCGATAGGTGGGCCGCGCAGTTCCACCATTACTGGCTGCGAGCCCGGAAAAATGGGCTCTCCGAACCCTATGACGACTTCAGCCTCGAGGCCTGCATGGCCCGGGCCAATCGCTTCGGGACCGACGGTGAGCGCAAGGCGAACTATGCCTACCACTTCGATGCCGGGCTCTACGCGAAGCTGCTGCGCAGCCTGAGCGAGGGCTCGGGTGTTCGTCGGACCGAGGGCAAGGTGGTGAGCGTGAACCAGAACGGCGACACCGGATTCATCGAATCGGTGGTGCTTGAATCGGGCCAGGTCATCGAGGGCGACCTGTTCATCGACTGCAGCGGCTTCCGCGGCCTCCTCATCGAGCAGACGCTGGACACGGGCTGGGAGGATTGGGCGCAATGGCTACGCAGCGATTCCGCGGTCGCGGTCCAGACCGAATCGACGGCTCCGCCGGCGCCGTACACCCGGGCGACCGCTCGCAGCTGCGGCTGGCAGTGGAAGATTCCGCTCCAGCACCGGGTCGGGAATGGCCTGGTGTACTGCAGCCGGTTCATGAGTGACGACGAGGCGACCAAGACCTTGCTGGACAACGTCGATGGTCAACCCATCACGGACCCCCGGGTGATCAAATTCAAGACCGGGCGCCGACTCAAGCAGTGGAACAAGAACTGCGTGGCCCTGGGGCTGTCGAGCGGTTTCCTGGAACCGCTGGAGTCGACCAGCATCCACCTGATCCAGAACAGCATCATCCGCCTGATCAAGCTGTTTCCTGCCGACGGGATTCGCCAGTCCGAAGTTGATCAGTTCAATTGGGAGGTCAAGCAGGAGATCGAGCAGATCCGCGATTTCATCATCCTGCACTACCACGTGACCGAGCGGGCGGATACGCCATACTGGGACGAGTGCCGAGAGATGGCGGTGCCAGCTTCACTGGCACACAAGATGCGCTTGTTCTCGGACAGCGCACGGATCTTCCGCGACAACAATGAACTGTTCTCGGAGGTGTCCTGGACCGCCGTGATGCTGGGGCAGGGGATGAAGCCCGGCAGTTACCATCCCTTCGCGGACACGATGCCGGATGAGGAACTTCAACGACTCATGAAAGGGGTCCGGTCCACGATTGCAAAGATCGTCAACACCGGCCCGAGCCACGGACAGTTCCTGGAGTGTTTCTGTCGATCCGATGCCTACGCGGCAGTCGAATAGACCGCTCTCCCTGATCTTCCCTCCCGATCAGCTGTCGACCGGGAAGAACCGCTCCAGCTCGATCTCCATCGGGGTGTGTCCCCAGGTGGTCGCCGAGAAATCAGAGGGGGTGTAGGAGAAGATCCCGGTCGTCGTAGTATCGAATTCAAAGCGCGCTGTGCCGCCTTCCTCGAGGCTGAGCGAGTCGGCGTCGAACTCCCCGAATCGCATTCCGACCGGCGAGAGGAACTCGATGTCGACGCCGGTGCCGTCCGGTGTGCCGGTGCCGATGAAGAACAGCGGGCTGCCGTCCGTGTCGTAGATATACCAGTACACGACCGCGAACAGCGAGCCGGCGGCGTCGTTGCCGAACTGCATGGCGAAACCATGACCGTTCTGCTGGGGGTTGTACCAGGAACCCGAGTGCGCCGGACCGATCGGCGGGGGCGTGTTCTCGAAACCGATGCCGCCGATTTCGGTGAACCCATTGTCATAGATCCGCACGTAATCGACAGCCATTTCCGCCGGCATCGGCGCGGTGATCGAACTCGCTGAGAGTCGCCCCGTATAGCGGCCGCCGACCGCCATGTTGAGGATGGCGAAATGGGGCTCATGGAATTCGTCGAGCTCGTCCGGGGTGATGTCTATCGCCCAGATCTGTTGACCGTTCAGATACGTCGTCACAAGGGTAGGCGTCCACTCCATCCGGTAGATCTGAAATTCGCCGGTCAGATCCTGAGCTGCGTCTAGCGACAGGCCGTAGTTCGGACAGCTCACGCCGGGCACGCAGCCGTCGGTGCCCCAGTGGGCGGTCGATGCAACGCGCCGGTTTACCACGCCCTGGTTGATCGCAGCGGAATTCCCCATCTCCATGATGTCGAGCTCGCCGCAGAACGGCCAGCCGACCTCGCTGAAGTTATTGCCCAGTGTCCAGAAGGCCGGCCAGAGCCCATCGGCGAGATCGGGTACGCGGATGCGCGCTTCGATCGTGGCGTATCTGAACGTCAGCTTGTCCTCGGTCTTGATGCGAGCCGACGTGAATGAGCCATTGTTTTCCTGCACCGTGATCTTCAACAGGCCGTCCTCGATGCGGACGTTGGCCGGATCATTGGTGTAACTCTGCAATTCGGCATTGCCCCAGCCGTCACTTCCTCTGCCGAGGTCGTAGGACCAGACCGCAGGATTCGGCGCCGACCCGGAGTCGAATTCGTCGCTCCACAGGAGTTGGTCGCCCGCGAAGGCCGGTGATGCCAGAAAGAAGACGAGAAGTAGCTTGCTGGGACGCATGGTTCGAGTGCCTGGATTGATGGATTGACCAGACCATGATGGGAAATGATGACAACGCTGTCAATTATTTCAGCGCCCGGCCAGAACGTTCGAGTGCAGAGCGGATCTCCGGCGTGCGAAAGACGTCGGAGGCGTGAGACGCATTACGGACCGTAATCAGCTCGCCCTATGAAAGGTGGTCAACGGCCTACCGTGCGTTCCAAGTCGGGGTGCGCGGGTCCATGTCGCCGACCAGGAGCAAGGGGGAATACCGCTGGCCACGGGTTCCGGAATTCCTCGCCCAGATCCGGGTCAGCCCACGCGGCAGAGAAGCTCAGGCCGGGAGAGTGAGCCGTGATCGATCCGCCGGAAGGAGTTTCGCGCTCAGTTACTTGCCCCCGCGCGCTGCTATCAGGGGAGGCAAGAAAAAACCGCGGCCTTGTGGCCGCGGTCAAGCGTTACTCGAAAAAAACGGTCTAGTTGCAGGTTCGTTCGCCCGGCTTGCCCTTGCACTTGCCCGAACAGCACTGGCTGTCGTCGGTGCACTGGGAACCGCTGGGCAGCAGGTCGCATGCCGGAGGCGGATCTTCGCCGTCACCACCACCGTCACCACCGGACGGATCGAGGAACGGCTGAACCTGGCCGAAATAGGCGGCGAATGCGCCGTCTACGGTAGCGTTGTTTTCGGAGTCACACGAGACGTTGACGTTGGTGCCGCAGCCGCCGGAGAGTTGGCCTACGACTTCGCCGTTGCTATTCAGGACCGGCGAGCCGCTGGAGCCGCCCTCGGTCGCACCGACCGTGTCCGTAGAATAGATCCAGTTGCCGCGCGGCCAGGTACGGCAGGTCCCTTTCGACGTATCCACGTTGTGTGCGGAATAGGCCTGAGGCGATCCGCCGGGGTGGCTGATCCGATGTAGACCGGCACCATCGGTGAATGCGATTTCGGCATTGTTCCAACCCAGGTAGGCGCGGGTGCCGCCGGGCGTCGCCGCCAGTTGCAACAGGGTGAAGTCGCTGGTGCGATCCGTTGCCACGATGGTCGCGCCCAGCGTCTGCATCGGGACCGTTTCGCCATAGCGCGGGCAGTCCTTCCCTGAAACACCGCAACTCACCTCAAAGTCGAAATACGTCTCCAGCGAGTTGGCTTCGCCACTCTTGCTCACGCAGTGATTCGCGGTCAGGAAGTAGGGGACCACCGAACTGGTGTCCGTATCCGCCAGCAGTCCGCCAGTGCAGATGTAGTAGCCGCCGCCGGAGCGATAGACCATCTCGGCGACCGCCGAGCGAGCATCGTTCACGACCGAGCTGGACGTGCAATTGACGTTCTCGATACAGGACTCGTTCCATTCGCAAAAGGCTTTTTCAGTGAAGGCCTCCGGACGCAATGTCCGGGCGATCTTCTCGAAACGCGGCCCCAAGTGCCCGATGTCCTCGATCGTGAACTGGACGTTGTCGAGGGCCTTCCGAGACTGGGCTCCGTAGTAGTGCAACTGGAGGTAGGCGGTGTCGCCGACCGTTGCATTGGTGGCGAAGACGCCGGTGTCGTTCGGGCCCCACTCCCGATATGGTCCGTAGGCATCGCCGAGTTCGTTGTAGACGAACATCTGCGCGCCGGGCGGCAGTTTGAAGTCCTCAAAGCCGATGCGCAGCGCCGTTGCGCCGGGCGAAGTGACCTCAACGGTCCATACCAACTCGCCGTCCGGGCCAGTGCCGACTACGCCGTTGCGGAACGATGCGACGCCATTCTTCTGGGCCTGGCCGACGTCGAGTTCGCCAAAGTCGATGTCGAAACCGATGCCCTTGGCGACGCCGACCTGGTAGCGGCGCGGATCGGCCTGCAGCTTGAAGCAGTTGTGGCAGGGCTCGACGCCCATGTCGATCAGGTCCTGGCGCGTCAACTCGATCCGGAGTGGTTGCAGTCGCTCCATCACCGGTTGGCTGGTCGTCAGCCACTGGTGCAGATCAGCGCGGCGAGCGGCGAGCTCCTCGGCTGAGATGCCCTTCTTGATTTCCATCTCGGCAGATGCAAAGCGCTTGGGTGCGTTGTATTCCCCGAACAGGCTGCTTTGATTGCATTGCGCCGGATCGAGAATCGGGTCGGTTTCGCCGATGGCAAGAGCCGCCGGTGAAGCAGCCAGCGCGCCGATGGCGGCGGCCAACACAAGGTGCTTAGGTGACATGTTCCCTCCCACTAAATCGGTTGTGATTTCGAATTGCGGCCGGCACCCCACTACCGGCACGGCCCAATGGGATACAGCAACAGATGCAACACGTCAAGAATTTGTCAACGTCAACCGACGGACGGGCGAGCCGCATCCCGGTTGCCGCGTGCGCTAACTCTTTTCGGCCCTCGCCCTGACCGAGTCCGCGATCCGGGCCAGGTGAGGCGAGAGCGCTTCCTTGGCCTTCTGCTCCGCATTCAGGCTGGTGAAGTCGATCTTCTCACTGATGCCCGGTCCCAGCGCCCTGCGCTGCTGCAGATCATAGGTTCGGACATTGAGATTGACCGTGTAGAGCGTGCTGTATTGCCCGTAGTACTGAAGCTCGGTTTCCCCGACATACTCGACTTCGGCCAGCACCAGAAGTGTGCCCCCCGCATCGGTGATGATGCTGCTGGCGGCGCCCAGATCCACGCCGTTGGGACCCATGGCCCGATCCAGCCCGGAAATGAATGACGAGTCCAGCACGTCCAGCTCGGCGCCCATGAGCTTGTTCTCCAGCATCCGCGAGACCGGCCCCGTAATCGCCGGGTCCCCTACGCTCAGGACCACTACGCGCGGTTCAGGGGGTGGCGGGGGCGGTTGCTCGACGGGTTGCTTGAACGCCTGATCAACGCTGCGGGTAATGGAGGTTCGCAAGGCGGCGCCGGGATCCTCGGATGGAGACTGCGTGTCTACCGTCGCTTGACTGTTGAGCGCCACCGTCGTCTCACTGGATTGCTTGACCGGGTCGGCTCCGGATGCGTCCTCCTCCGGAGGAGGAGTCGTCTCCGGCGGGGCATCGGCGGGTTCGGCCCGGGCCGCGGATGTCACCTGCTCCGGTTGGGCTTCCGTCTCGGCAGAAGGCGTCGCCTCTGCTGCCGGGGATGCTTCGCTTGCCGTCGCCTGGACGGCCCGCGAAGCCATCGCGGTTTCGGGCGACTTGTCCGTTGCCGCTTCCTGATCGCCGAATAGCCGGTCACGGAATGCATAGGTGGTCCCCGCGCCCACGGCAAGGATCGCGATGATGGCAAACGCCGGCCAGACGGTTCTCCTGGGCTCGTCGCGGACCGCGAGTTCCTGGCCGGTGCGCTGGGCAATCGCTTGTTGCGACGCGTCGGACGCCGCCGGTTCCTGCGCCGAGGGCGGCGGTGTCGCCATGGCGACCGTCGCACCGGGGCTGCTGACCATCGTGGATGGTTCTTCCGCCGGGAACATGGAGAGCTGGGTTACATGCTCGAGGTCGTCGAGGAGCTTTTGGCAATCCTGATAGCGATCGTCCGGGTCCTTCGCGATCATCCGGGTGAGGATGCGGTGGGTTCGGTCGTCGACCTCGGAGTTCAGTTCGCGGACATCCGGAATCTCGGCCTGGACAACCTCCAGCATCATGCCCAGGGGGCTGGATTCGGTAAATGGAAGATCGCCGGTCAACATCTCGTAGAAAACGATGCCGAGGGCGAAGATGTCGCTTCGCTGGTCGACCTGTTTTCCGGTGCAGACCTCCGGAGACAGGTACCCGGGAGTACCGACGAATTCGCCGGTACGGGTCAGGCGGTCTCCGAAATCGTGGGTCATCGCGATCCCGAAGTCGGCGATCTTGACCCGGCCGCGCGTGTCCAGCATCAGGTTGCCGGGCTTGATGTCCCGGTGGATGACGCCCCGGTCATGCGCCGTTGCCAGGCCACTGGCGGTTTCCTTGAGGATGCGCATGGCCTCCTTGACCGGGAGTTTTCCCTCGCGGCGCATGCGCTGGCTCAGCGACTCGCCCTCGACGAACTCCATGACGAAGTAGGGCTGACCGTCCTGTTCGCCGATGAAGTACACCTGGATGATGTGCGGATCGTTGAGCGCACCCATGCTCTTGGCTTCGCGCTTGAAGCGTTCGACGACGTCGGCCCGGTCCGCCAGCTGCTGGGAAAGCATCTTGATCGCCACGTGGCGGCTCAGGGAGTCCTCGAAGGCCTTGTACACCACGCCCATGCCGCCGCGGCCCAGTTCCTCGACGATCTTGTAGTGGCCGATATGCGTTTCGCTGTTCATTGCTCGGTCTGCCTGAAGGTTTCTTCACAGTTTAGGCGATTCAGCCGCCGATTCTTAGACGCGTTACACTTTCGACAGTTCGTGTTCGCAGAGGGGATGAGATGAAGCGAAGGCAGTTTCTGAAGCAGGCAGGCGTGGTCGGTGCGGTCGGCGGGCTTGCTGCGTGCTCGGCGCAGGAGTGTGCGGAGTCGCCGCAGGGGCAGGGATCCGGCGAGCCGAAACGGGAGTGGAAGATGGTCACCGCCTGGCCACGCAATTTTCCCGGCCTCGGCACGGCCGCGAATGAAGTGGCGGACGCGGTCACCCGGATGTCCGCGGGCCGCCTGACCGTCAAGGTCTATGGAGCGAACGACCTGGTTCCGGCCTTCGAGGTCTTCGATACGGTCTCCAGCGGAACCGCGGAGATGGGCCATGCCGCACCGTATTACTGGAAAGGCAAGGTCCCGGCGGCGCAGTTCTTCGCGGGCGTACCGTTCGGGCTCACCGCGCCGGAAATGAACGGCTGGCTCTACTTCGGCGGTGGCCTCGATCTGTGGAAGCGCCTCTATGAGCCGTTCAACCTGGTTCCCTTTGCCGCCGGCAATACGGCGGTCCAGATGGGCGGCTGGTTCAACAAGGAAATCAATTCGGTCAAAGACCTGCAAGGTCTGAAGATGCGGATTCCCGGCCTGGGCGGGGAAGTGCTCGAGCGGGCTGGTGGCGTGCCGGTCAACTTGCCTGGCGCGGAACTCTTCACAGCCCTCGAGTCCGGCGCAATCGATGCGACCGAGTGGGTCGGCCCCTACAACGACCTGGCCTTCGGGCTGTTTCGGGCAGCGAGCTATTACTATTACCCGGGTTGGCACGAACCCGGCACCACCCTGGAGACGATGGTGAACAAGGAGGCCTTCGATGCGCTGCCGGAAGACCTAAAGGCCATCGTCGACGCCGCCTGCCACAGGGCCAACGATCGGCTCATGGCCGAATACACCGCCCGCAACGCCGACGCCCTGCACACCTTGACCGAGGAACACGGCGTCGAACTCCGTCGTTTCCCGGCGGACGTGCTGGACCGACTTCGCGAAATCTCGGAGGAGGTCGTTCGCGAGGCGGCCGGTGCCGACCCACTTGCGCAGGAGATCTTCGACTCTTACGTGAAATTCCGGGATCGCAGCCGCTCCTGGCTGGCGACCTCCGAGGCGACCTATTACCGGGCGGTCGGCATGGGGGGCGATTGATCGAGATCGCACTGTTTCAGCCGGAAATCCCGCCCAACACGGGCAACATCATCCGTCTGTGCGCCAATACCGGGGCGGCCCTGCACCTGATCGGACCGCTCGGATTCTCGCTGGATGACCGACGGATGCGGCGGGCCGGGCTCGACTACAGGGACATGGCCCGGGTGACCCGCCATGCGGACTACGCAGAATTCCTGGCAGCCTCGGAGGCGCGTCGGATTGTCGCCATGACGACGCGCGGCGAGCGCAGCCATGCTGATTGGCAATACCAGGACGGGGATGTTCTGCTGTACGGTCCCGAGACACGCGGACTGCCCGATGTGGTTCTGGATGGCATCGAGACCTGGCTGCGGATCCCGATGCGGCCGGGCAGTCGCAGCCTGAACCTGGCGAACGCGGTTGCCGTGACGGTTTACGAGGCCTGGCGCCAAATGGGCTACATCAATGCGGAACCATGAAGCCATGAAAGCATGAAGAAAGCCGTTGTCCTGGCGAAAGTCCCTTCAGGCCTTCACGTCTTCATGGTTTCGTTCTAGATCCGGGAGTTATCGAATGGGACTGCCCCTGAACTACGACGAATTCGGCGACGGGCCGCGGATGCCCCTGGTGATCCTCCACGGGGTCTTCGGGTCCAGCAGCAACTGGCGCACGCTGGCGCGCAAGCTGGCCGATGATCGGCGCGTCCTAGTCGTCGATCTGCGCAACCATGGCGAGTCGCCGCATGCCGACGAGATGCACTACCGCGACATGGTCGAAGACCTGAACCACTTCATCGATGAGCACTGCGGCGGGACCGCGGATGTCCTCGGCCACAGCATGGGCGGAAAAGCGGCCATGAGCCTCGCATTGCTCCATCCGAACCACGTCCGGCGCCTTGTCGTGGTCGATATTGCGCCGGTGGACTACGGCCACGGGGAAACCTTCCGCCGGCTCATTTCCGCCATGCGCGACCTGCCCCTCGATGAACTCGAGTCACGCAAGCAGGCGGATGAACTGCTGAGCGAAGCGATCGCCGAGCAAGGGGTCCGGGCCTTCCTGCTGCAGAACCTGCGGCGGGACGATGAAGGGCATTGGCAATGGCGGATCAACCTGGAGGTCATTGCCGCCTCCATCGATGACATCGCCGGTTTTCCCTTCGAGGATCGCTGTTGCTTTCCGGGACCGACCCTGTTCGTCGGCGGCGGCGACTCGGATTATCTCGACGAGGCCCATCGGGAGGTCATCGATGCGCTGTTCACGGACGCGCGAGTCGAGTGGATCGAGGGCGCCGGACACTGGGTGCACGCCGAGAAACCGCAGGAACTGTTGGGCCTGGTTTCCGAATTTCTAAAGCCCGCACCCCGGAACTAGTGCATCACCGTCCCTTCTGGTAATGGGCTGACTCCCCTGGCCGGCCGGATCCAGAAAATTGTCGTTGCTCAACCCGGGCCGGCCATTCTTCTGCTAGCGTCGAAGCGGCCTGGAAGGGAGTACGCTGATGGATGTACTGGCGGCGTTGGCGGTCGGTCTGGTTGTAGCCGGTGGACCCGTTGCCCTCGAGCGGGTCACGACCCTGGACCTGCCGGGTCTCGATCCCGGCGGCGTAGTGGTCAACCGGGACACTCATGACCTGGTCATCTGGGAGTGCGAAAACGACAAGGTCAGCTTTGTCGAGGCTGCCTTCAACCGGCTCGCTGGAACGTTCGCATTCCAGCTTGCCGAGGAAACCGTATCCTCTTCGGGCGACACCTTTCAGGATTGCGCCATCTTCTACGATCCGCAATCCAGGCTGGTTCACTACGTGGGCCAATCCAGTGGCACCACCAGCTTCAGCATCAACTTCGAGCGAGTCTTCGTGTGGTCGCTCCGCGATCGCGCTTCCATCGGCGCAGTCTTCATCAATCCGGATGGCGATACACCGTCCTCGGCGCCCGAGGACTTCCGGTTCGTCATCAACGGTATCGGCTTCAAGCCCGCCGGCGCGGATGGCAACGCCAACGCCCGGCTGATCATCGACGACACCATCAAGGGCAATCTCCACGTAGTGGATGTCGATCAGTTCGGCAATTCCACGGCCATCAACCGGTATTCCTATCGCGCACGCCACGAATCTTCCTGCCAATGGCCGGACATCGACCCCGGGCCATTCTATTCCTGCTCCTTCGACACGCCCGACGGAAGCGGGCTCGCCCTGGATTGGGGCCGCTCTCCGGATGAACTGTTCATGGCGGATCACCTCTTCAACCCTTTCCTGGTGCGCCGGTTCCAGGTCAACGGGGCACCGGCGGAAGCGGCCAGCATCAACGTGTTCGATCTCTCCGGGTCCTTCGGCACCGGCGCCCAGAGCCTGCATGCGCTGCCGGGCGATGACCGCCTCCTCGTGCTGACCGCGGCCGAGTCCTTCGACGAAGGCCTGATCATCGAGCTGGACACCTCGAGTTTCGGCCTCAACGGAATCTTCTTCGACTTCCGCGACCTTCGGGCCGTCGCGGTCGACCCATCGGACCCGAGCCATTTCTTCGTGCCGGTCCAGGATTTCGAATTCTCCACCAGCGTCGGGCCGCTGCTGGTCCGAGAATTCCGCGGCCAGTCCGAAGTGGCGAGCATCCTCGTCAATTCGGATTACGATGCCAGCTTCAATGATCCGGTCCTGGCCTTCGATCCGGACTATCAGCTGCTCTACGTCGCGTCCGAGGACCGGATCGATGTCTTCCGTACCGGGCAGCCCCAGGGACCATTCCCCAATCCCGACCGGGATGATGTAGAAGCGCCCAGTCCGGTTTCGATCGGTAGCGGAGATCGCTTTGGCAGTGCCGTGGCTCTGGCCGGCAACCTGCTGGCGGTCGGCGCGCCCAACAATTCGGATGGACTGAATACGGGCACGGTCAGCATCTTCCGTCG
>JAWVZU010000054.1:0-16338 GCA_033722075.1 Lysobacterales bacterium | reverse complement strand
CTCGAGCCGCAGGGCAGTCAGGGCGTCATAGTTGTAGGCAAAGCTCTTCAGGGCCCGGTCGACCGCACCCTGCCGGTCCGGATTGACTTGGGCGGCAACTTTCATGACGCGGCTCCTTTACGGTTGAGAAAGTAGCCGTTGATCCAGCGCGAGGGCACGATGAAGAAGGCATGCATCAGCTTTCCGAAAGGGAACCAGATCAGCAGCAGGTTGAAGCTCAGGATGTGCAGGGCCAGAAGTGTCTCGTAGGGACCGCCGAGATGCAGCGTCGCAAGGATTCCGGTGACCAGCACCAGGACGGTTACGAACCAGCTGAAATAGTCGTCGAAGTTGGAGATTCGCTTCAGCACCGGGTTCGTGAGCCGGCGCAGCAGCACCGCGATCAGCAGCGCGACGGTCACGATCGAGATGACGTCGATCCACCCACTCGGCAGGCTCGCCCACTCGACACCGAACAGGCTCTTGAAGAACTGCACGTGGGGCGCGAAGAACAGCACAACGACGATCAGACCGATGTGGTAGCTGTAGCCCAGTGCCTCGCCATAGCCGGTTCGGGACACGAACTCCGGATGCGGCCAGGATCTCGATCCGACCGTGCGCAGCCCGCCGGCCGCCGCCTTCCCGAACGAGGAACGGGCCTCCGTATGAGGGTGCACAAAACGCATCAGGGCGATGCCCAGCAGTCTCCAGAGGACGCCGACAAGGAAAACCACCAGTGCAAAATTGAGGGCCGGCCCCTTGGCAAATTCAAGCAGGCTCATGACGTGCCCCCCTCGCCCTGCTCGGCCAGGCGCTTGTTGCGCTTGCGGCGGGCATTCCAGGCGGCTCCCGCTCCGAGGGCGGCTCCGGCCACGGTACCGATGATCAGGCCTTCCTTACCGCTGAACAGTCCGGCGGATACCGGAGCGTAGAAGCTGCCCTTGTCCCAGAAATCCGGTTCCGAACAACCGATGCAGCCATGTCCCGACTCGATCGGGAAGCTGGTGGTGTTGTTCCACTTCACCGTGGCACAGGCGTTGTACGTGGTCGGGCCCTTACAGCCCAGTTCGTACAGGCAGTAGCCGCGCCGCGCGCCTTCGTCATCAAAGGTCTTGGCGAACTTACCCTCGTCGTAGAACGGCCGCCGGTAGCAGCGATCGTGGATCGTGTTGCCGAAGAAGGCCATCGGCCGCCCGAACTCGTCCAGTTCCGGCAGCGAACCGAAGGACAGGAAATGCGCCAGCGTCGCGGCCATCACTTCCGGAATCGGCGGACAGCCCGGGATATTGACCACCGGCTTGTCGGTCACGATTTCGCTGACCGGAACGGCACCGGTCGGATTGGGGTTCGCTTTGGGAATACCGCCGTAGGACGCGCAGGTGCCGATACTGATGACCGCGGCAGCGCCCGCGGCCACCTCCCGCATGATGTCCTGGGCATCGTGGCCGGCCACTGTGCAGAATCCCGGCCCCCCGGTGGGGATCGCCCCATCGACGATGACCAGGTAGCTACCGTAGTTCTCCGCCATGGCTTCTTCGCGCGCCGCCTCGGCAGCGTGCCCGGAAGGCGCCATCAGCGTGTGGTTGTAGTCCAGCGAAATGCTGTTGAGGATCAGGTTCTCGACCGACGGCGAGAAGGCACGGGTCAGCGACTCCATGCAGCCGGTGCACTCCTGGAACGACAGGTAGATCACCGATGGGCGCTTGGCCTTGGCCAGGTTCTCGGCCATGACGCTCCCCATCATCGGAGACAGGCCGAGTGATGTGGCCGTCGCGATACAGTACTTGAGGAAAGACCGCCGGCTCACCCCCCGGTCGACGAGGAAACTGCCAACGGTCCGTGCTGCTGCGGTATTACGTTTCATCTTGCTCTCCCCCCGCGCTTGCGGGCCATTGGTTCAGTCTTTCCTGCAATTCGACGGCGCCATCCACGATGTCTTCCGCTGGCGTCACCAGAATGGATGGAACGACCGTGATCTCTAGGCTCTCGGAGACGACCCGGCCCTCCGGGTTGCGATGCTCAACCCACCAGACGCCCCGACACCCTGTTTCCCGCACCGTGGACTGCCCCATGAGATCGAGTTTCGCGTCGACCTCGCCCGGACCGAGGAATCCTTCCAGCGCCGCCCGATCCGCGCGGGTCATCGGGATGTTCTGAAGCTCGATCACGCTGCGCTCCCCGGTCTCCGCCAACCGTTGGAGTCGATCGGCGATCTCGGTCAGGATGGCGAGCACGCCGGCATTCGGTGGTGGCGCGGGCGTAGCGACCCGCACCGGGAGTTCAACCCTGGTCATCGGAAAATGCCTCCAGCAGTTTCATTACGGCTTCCGCAGCCACCTCAACTCCGGCAGCCACCTCGCAGCTCAGTTCGGCATCCCAGTCGACCTTCGCCGGCTGGATTGCGACGAGTGCCCGGCGACGCGGGAACGCGCCCGACAGGCGAGCCATGTCAAGGAGTTCGGCGAGACTGACCTCGTGGATGCTTCCGGCCCGGCCGGAATTCAGAAAGGCGTCCATCTCACCGTCAACGAACACCCGGACCGTGCCGGCGGGCGCGTCCAGGCGCGCCGCATCGACGGCGATCAGGTTCCGGTCCGCGGCCAGATGAGCGAGGAGTGTGAAGTTGAGGGTCCCGCCGTCCAGCCAGATGACGTCATCCCGGGTCTGATGATTCAGGCGGCCGACCGTGGCAACCCCGGCGCCGTCGTCGCCCAGGAGGGTATTGCCCAGCCCCAGGACTACCGTGGAACAGGAACCGACCTCCCCCTCAGCCGGTCGTGCCGTCTGTTGGTCGGGGTGGCGATCGATACCCTGGGCGGTCGTCATGAGAGGACCTGAGCTGGCTTTCAAGTTCCTGCAAGTCAATCACAGGTCAAAATCCGCCCGGATGATTCAAATCAATTCCTCGACGGAACTTGCCGAGACCTGGCGCGCTACCGACTTTGACTGAGGTCAACCTGGGGTGACGGCTGGTGGCGTACCTTCAGACCATGCATGAAACGGCTATTTGTCAAAGTCTCATGCGCCAGCTGGACGACCTGGCGGCCGCCCATCGTGCCGAACGGTTTCGGAGGGTAACCGTGGAGGTCGGGCCCCTGTCCGGCGTTGAACCCGACCTGTTGCGGCGGGCCTTCAGCCTGCTCTCACCCGGCACGCGAGCCGACGGCGCCGAGCTGGTCATCAACAGCAGTCCGGTCCGGGTGCACTGCAGCGGGTGCGGCGTCCGGTCGACGGTCCCGCTCAACCGGCTCACCTGTGCTTCCTGCGGTGACTGGCGGACCCGGGTCATCGCCGGCGACGAGCTTTTCCTGCGACGGGTGGAAATGGACACGAGCGGCAACGAGGAACCTGCCCATGTGCACTGACTGCGGCTGCGGCCTGCCCGAACACCAGCACCATGCTCACCCGGAGATAGTCGATGTCATGACGCCCCTGCTGGCGGAGAACGATCGGGTCGCGGCGCACAATCGCGAGCACTTCGACCGGGCCGGCGTCCTGGCGATCAATCTGATGTCCTCCCCGGGAGCGGGCAAGACGGCGTTGCTGGAAGCGACCATCGAGCGCCTGGGCGGGGAATGTCGCATCGCGGTCGTCGAGGGCGACCTGGAAACGGAAAACGACGCCGTTCGGATCCGCCGACTCGGGGTTCCGGCCGTCCAGATCTGCACCACGACGACCTGCCATCTCGATGCGACAATGCTGCACCGGGCGCTGCACGAACTCGACCTTGCGGAGATCGATCTGCTGTTCGTCGAGAACGTGGGCAACCTGGTCTGCCCGGCAAGCTTCGACCTCGGGCAGCACCTCAACGTGACCCTCCTGTCGACCACCGAGGGAGACGACAAGCCGGCCAAGTATCCGGTGATGTTCCGGGCCGCCGACCTGGTGCTGATCAGCAAGTCGGACCTGATCGAGGTCCTGGATGACTTCGACGTGGCGGCGGCGACGGAAGCGCTGCGAGGCCTCGGTTCATCGGCAACCGTGCTGGAAACTGCCGCCCGCCGCGCCGTCGCCGTCGAACCATGGCTCAACTGGCTGCGGGCGCGGCTTTCCGATCGCCGCAGCCAGAAGCCTGTGGCCGTGGCGGAGTAAGGCCCATGTGTCTTGCCGTCCCCGCGGAAGTGATCGAATTGCTGCCCGGCAACCAGGCCGTGATCCAGGTGGGCGGCGTACGCAACCAGATTTCATTGGCTCTCGTCGAAGATGTGGCGGTTGGCGACTACGTCATCGTGCACGTCGGTTTCGCCATTTCGCGCCTTGATGTCGAGCAGGCCGAGGAATCGCTGGCCCTGTTCCGGGAGATTGCCGACGTCCTGGAGGGTGAGGATGCGCTACGTCGATGAATTTCGAGACGGCCGCGCCGCCCAGGCCCTGACCCGTCGGATCCGCGAGCGGGTCGCCCCCGACCGCCGCTATCACCTGATGGAATTCTGCGGCGGCCACACCCACGCCATTTTCCGCTACGGCATTCCCGACCTGCTGCCCGAGAACGTGGAGCTCGTACATGGGCCCGGCTGTCCGGTCTGCGTCCTTCCCATACCGCGGCTGGACAGCGCAATCGAACTGGCCGCCGAGCACGGGGTCATCCTCTGCAGCTACGGCGACATGCTGCGCGTGCCCGGCTCGCGCAAACGCAGCCTCCTGAAGGCGCGCGCCGACGGCTGCGACATCCGGATCGTCTATTCGGCGCTGGATGCGCTGCGGATCGCCGAGGAAAACCCGGACCACGAGGTGGTCTTCTTTGCGATCGGCTTCGAGACCACTACCCCGCCAACGGCAGTCGTGATCCAGGAGGCCGGCAGACGCGAACTTCACAACTTCAGCGTCTATTGCAACCACGTGCTGACGCCCTCGGCCATCCAGAGCATTCTCGATTCGCCCGAAGTGCGCGAACTGGGCCGGGTGCGGGTCGACGCGTTCATCGGACCTTCCCACGTCAGCACCATCATCGGCAGCCGGCCCTATGAGTATTTCGCCGAGGAATACCAGCGGCCGGTGGTCATCGCCGGCTTCGAGCCGCTGGACGTGCTCCAGTCCATCGAAATGCTCATCACCCAGATCAACGCCGGGGAAGCCCGGGTGGAGAACCAGTTCACCCGGGGCGTCTCCCGCGCCGGCAACGAGACCGCCCAGGCCCTGGTGGCCGAGGTGTTCGAACTGCGCCGGACCTTCGAGTGGCGTGGGCTCGGCACGGTGCCCTACAGCGGGCTGCGCATCAAGGCGGACTACGCGGATTTCGACGCAGAACGCCGCTTTCAGCTGACCGAGCATCCGGTTCGGGAAAACAAGGCGTGCCGCTGCCCTGCCATCATCCGCGGCGTCGAAAAGCCCACCGATTGTCCGATCTTCGGCAAGGCCTGCACGCCGCGCAACCCGATCGGATCCTGCATGGTCTCCTCGGAAGGGGCTTGTGCGGCCTACTACCGATACCAGTCCCGCGCTCAGCGCGCGACCGCCGGCGCTGGTGCCTGATGATGCGCATCCTGCTCCTCACGCGCAGCTTCAACAGTCTCACCCAGCGGCTCTACTGCGAACTCATCGAGCGCAGGCACGAGGTGAGCGTCGAGTTCGATATCCACCCGGACATCACCCGCGAAGCCATCGCGCTGTTCAGGCCGGACCTGGTGCTGGCTCCCTTTCTCAAGCGGGCCATTCCCGACGACGTGTGGCAGCACAACACCTGTCTGGTCCTGCACCCCGGTCCGCGCGGCGATCGCGGCCCGGCGGCGCTCGATTGGGCGATTCTGAACCAGGAGGAGACCTGGGGAGTCAGCGTGATCGAAGCCCGCGAGGAAATGGATGCGGGGCCGCTCTGGGCCACCGCCGATTTCCCCATGCGCGCGGCGCCGAAAAGTTCCATCTATCGTCACGAAGTCACCGAGTCCGGCGTCGCCTGCCTGCTCGAAGCCCTGGCCCGCTTCGAGAGCGGTGCCGGCCCATTGGCTTTGGTGAACGAGGCGCCCGATCGAGGCTGGCAGGGACCGGTACCTGCCGATCTGCGGCGGATCGACTGGGAAAGCGACGCTACCGCCGACATTCTCCGCAAGGTCCGCGCCGCAGATGGGCAACCCGGCGCCCTGGACACCGGACATGAGCGCGAGTGGCGGCTCTACGGTGCGGAGCCGGCGCCCGGTTTCGGCGCCGGAAAGCGTCCCGGGCAAGTCCTCGGTACGCGCGACGAGGCCATCTGCCGGGCCACCGTGGACAGCGCCGTATGGGTTCGCCAGGTGCGAATCCCCCAAGCGGACAATCCGGGTTTCAAGCTGCCGGCCACGCGGGCACTCAGCTCGCTGGCCACCGGCCTCCCGGATTTTCCGGCGCCGCTGGTCGACGACCACGAGCCGTTCCAGGAGATTCGCTACCACGAACTCGGCCGGATCGGCATCCTCGAGTTCGACTTCTACAACGGCGCCATGAACACCGACCGGTGCCGGAAACTGGCCCACGCCTACGACTACGCGCGGCAGCGACCGACCCGAGCCATCATTCTGCGCGGTGGCCTGGACTTCTGGTCCAACGGCATGGACCTCAACTGCATCGAGGCAGCGGATAGTCCGGCAGACGCATCCTGGCGCAACATCAACGCCATGGACGATCTTTGCCGCCGGATCATCGAAACTGATGACCGGTTGACCGTCGCGGCCCTGCACGGCAACGCGGGGGCCGGCGGGGTTTTCCTCGCACTGGCCACCGATCACGTCGTCGCCCGGAGGGGTATCGTCCTGAATCCCCACTACAAATCCATGGGCAACCTCTACGGCTCGGAGTACTGGACCTATGTCCTGCCGCGGCGGGTGGGTTCCGAGCAGGCCGAGTCGATCACCCAGCGACGGCTGCCGATGCTTGCTGCCGAAGCGCGGGCACTGGGCCTGGTCGACGAACTGGCCGAAGGCTTCGGGAGCACGTTCTTCGATCACGTACTCGACTCCGTCGGGCAGCGGGTGACCGACCCCGGTTTCGGGCAATTCGTTGCCGCCAAGCGGGCCCGTCGGGCCGGCGATGAAGCGAAGCAACCGCTGTCGGCCTACCGGGATGCCGAACTGGCGCGAATGCGGATGAACTTCTACGGCTTCGATCCCAGCTACCATGTGGCCCGTTATCGGTTCGTGACCCATGAGCCCCATGCCTGGACCCCGCTGTACCTGGCACCTCACCGGTCCCACGACGGCGGGAGACAGGAACCGCAAGCGAAAGCAATGCCCGCATGAGCGTCGCGGCCGAAACTCTGCCCGAGGTGACGGAAGCATGCCGACTGACCCTTTCCGGCCGGGTCCAGGGGGTCGGCTTTCGGCCTTTCGTCTATCGCCTGGCCCGGGCCAATGCCATTCGTGGCTGGGTCCTCAACGGCAGCGGAAGAGTGGAAATCGTCGCCGAGGGCATGCCCGCGGACCTGGAGCGCTTCTGCCGAGGGCTGACCGAGGACGCCCCGCCGGCTGCGAAACCCCGCCTGGATGACCGCACGGCGATCGAACCGCGAGGACACCGCGGTTTCGAGATCCGCGCGAGCCACTCGACCGGTGATTCCCGGATCACCGTGCCGCCGGACCAGTTTGCCTGTCCCGATTGCCTGGCCGAGATGGCCGAACCCGCCGATCGACGGCACGCCTATCCATTCATCAACTGCACCCAGTGCGGACCGCGTTACACGATCATCGAGAGTCTTCCCTACGACCGGCCCAACACCTCGATGGCCGGGTTCGAGCTTTGTCCGGCCTGCCGGGCGGAGTATGAAGATCCGCTCGATCGCCGGTTCCACGCCCAGCCTCTGGCGTGTCCGGATTGCGGTCCGGGGCTTGTCTGGTCGCCGGCGCCACAGGCATCGACCGGGGAAGCGTTGGCTGCCTGCATCGAGGCCTTGCAAGGCGGGAAGATCGTTGGAGTCCGCGGAATCGGCGGCTATCACCTGCTCTGTGACGCGACGGACGACCGGGTCGTGCGTCGCCTGCGCAACCGCAAGCAGCGCCCCGACAAGCCCCTTGCAGTGATGGTGCCGGAGTGCGGCGACGACGGCCTCGAAGCGGTTCGCGAACTGGCCGATCCGACCGATGAAGAGGCCGAACTGCTGGCCGATCCCCGCCGCCCGATCGTCCTGGTACGGGGGATAAACAACTCGCCGCTTTCGAGTCTGATCGCGCCCGGCTTGTCCGAGATCGGCTTCATGCTGCCCTACAGCCCCCTGCACCACCTGATCCTGACCTCCTACGGTGGTCCGCTGGTCGCGACATCCGGCAACAACAGCGGCGAACCGGTGCTCACCGACATCGACGAGGCCGAGGCGCGTCTTGCCGGAATTGCCGAGGCCTTTCTGCATCACGACCGGCCCATCGTCCGTCCGGCGGATGACCCCGTCTACCGCCGCATTGGCCAGGCCCTGCAACCGCTCCGGCTGGGTCGTGGAACGGCGACGCTTGAAATGGAACTCGCGTGCGAACTGCCGGAACCGGTTCTTGCCGCCGGCGCCTTCATGAAAACGACGGTGGACCTCGGCGATGGGCGCCGGATCATTGTCTCGCCCCACATCGGGGACCTGTCGACGCCGCGCAGTCGCCGGGTCTTCGAAACCGTCGCACATGATCTCTGTTCCCTTTTCGATGTCGAGCCGGCCGTGACCGCCTGCGACGCCCACCCGGACTACCCGAGCACGCGCTGGGCCCATCGGCAGTCACGCCCAGCCCAGCCGGTCTACCATCACCATGCCCACGCCTCGGCGGTCTACGGTGAATTCGGCGTCGAGGGGCCGCTTCTTTGTTTGACCTGGGACGGCACCGGTCTTGGCCCGGACGGCAGCATCTGGGGCGGCGAACTGCTCCTCGGCACGCCGGGAAATTGGCGGCGGGTGGGCACCCTGCGGCCCTATCGCCTGCCCGGCGGTGACCGGGCTGCGCGCGAGGGCTGGCGTGCCGCCCTGGGTCTTTGCTGGGAAGCAGACACCCGCCCTCCGACCGACTGGAGTCACGATCTCGGGCTGCTTCGCTCCGCCTGGGAGAAGGGTCTAAACGCGCCGCTGACGAGCTCCGCGGGACGTCTCTTCGACGCAGCCGCCGCCCTGATCGGCCTGCGGGCAACGTCGTCCTTTGAAGGACACGCACCGATGCTGCTGGAGGCGCTGGCCGCATCGACCGACCGGACGCTCGACTTGCACCTGGACCTGCGCACCGGCCCCGACGGGCTGCTGATCATCGATTGGGCCGACCTGCTTCCGATGCTGATCGACGAGTCCCTGGGGAAAGCCGAGCGCGCGCGGACGTTCCATGCAGCGCTGGCCCACGCAATGGCCGACCAAGCGACCCGGGCCCGCGCCGACGGGGGTCCCGACCGCATCGGACTCTCCGGCGGCGTGTTCCAGAACCGTCTTCTCACCGAAATGCTGACCCGCCGGCTGGAGAGACGCGGATTTGAAGTGCTCCTCCCGGAGGCGATTCCCCTGAACGACGCCGGCATCAGCTTCGGCCAGGTGATCGAGTGTGCCGCCCTGCTCACCTTGGAATCCAACCATGACCGCTAGACTGAGTCTTTCCCATGGCAATGGCGGCCGGCTCATGCGTGAGCTGATCGAGCGCTATTTCGCCGCGAACCTTGCGAATCCGCATCTCGACACGGAGGCTGACGCCGTGTGTGTTCCCCAGCTCGAGGGGCGCGACATGATGATGACCACCGACGGGTTCACCGTCGCGCCCCTGGAATATCCCGGCGGCGACATCGGCTCCCTGGCGGTGCACGGCACGGTCAACGACCTGGCCGTCGGCGGCGCGGATCCCGCCTACCTGACCCTCAACGCTTTTCTTGAGGAAGGTCTTCCCCTGGAACTGCTCGAGCGGATCGTCCGCTCCATCGCCGCAGCCGCCGAGGAGGCCGGCGCCAGGATCGTTGCCGGCGACACGAAAGTACTCTCGCGCGGTGAGTGCGGCGGCATCTATCTCGCGACCACCGGCGTCGGCTTCCGACCGCGTGGCTTACGCCTGGGCATGCGCGAGATCCGCCCTGGCGACGCAATCCTGGTCAGCGGCAGCATCGGCGATCACGGTGCCGCAGTGATGCTCGCACGCGAGGAGTTCGGTTGGCATGGCGATCTCCAGTCGGATTCGGCCAGTGTGCTGCCGATCTGCCAGGCCCTGCGGGAACTGCCCGGCCTGCGCTTCCTGCGCGATCCGACGCGGGGCGGCCTTGCTACGGTCCTCAACGATATCGCCCGCGCGACGGAGTGCGGGGTACGGATCCGGGAAGCCGACGTGCCCGTCTCCGAGAGTGTCGCCGGCGTATGCGAGACGCTGGGCTTCGAGCCCTTCTACCTCGCCAGCGAGGGGCGGGTGGTTACCGTCGTGGACCCGGAGCATGCCGATGCGGCACTCGCTGCGATGCGACAGAGCGGCGCAGCTCCCGACCCGCGCCTGATCGGATTCCTGGCGTCCGACACCACCGGCGTGATCATGGAGACCGTATTGGGCGGAGAACGCATCCTCGACGAACTGGAGGACGATCCACTTCCACGAATCTGTTGACACGAAGCCAATGAAATCCTCGATCTCCTGGACAGAAAGCTTGGACAAGTTGCGGCGCCTGCGCGATGAACTGCGGGTGCAGATTCACCTGGCGGGCGCGGAAGCGCGGGATGAGTGGCATGCGTTGGAGAAACGCTGGCGGGAACTCAACCGACGCATCGCCGACGCCGAGGGGGATACGGGCATCGCTGCCACGTTGCATTACGCGGCGGAGGAACTCCACCGCGGCTACGTCGCGGTTCAGTCGAAGCTCAGGAAGCGCTGACCTCTCTCAGCGGGATTCGTAGACCCGGTGGCACTCGGCACAGCTGCCCAGGAATCGCGCGTAGACATCCGCGCGATCAGGCCAGCCGGTCTGGCCGCGGGCTTCGGCCGCGAGCTTCTGCACCACGGACAAGCGTCCTTCCAGACCACGGAGTTCCACCGCCGGCGTCAGGAAGGGATCCAGCCCCAGGGCCGCTGAACCGGCCAACCAGCTCGCGTCACTCTTCCAGACCAGTCCGTCCCACAAACGCTCGGCCGCCCACACATGGCGACCCATGCGCGCCAGCAGATTGCTCCCCATCGGGGGATAGTCCTCGGGCTTGCCGTCGTGTACGTCGGATGCCGCATGGCAGGACCCGCACAGTACGGCGACCTCACCCAGGATCTGCGCCGCCTCGGAAATCGAATCCGCCTCGGCCACGGCGTTCAACCGGTTCATTTCAGCAGGTCCCGTGTCCTCGAAGAGGCCGTCGTAACTGTACAGCGTGGCATAGTTGCGGGCGCGAGAAAGATTGCCCTGGACGAGCGAATCCCTGACCAGCGCCGCGAAGGCAAAGCGCTCGTGCATGGCCAGCGCCGTAGCGGCGGGCTGGGCCCAGAGCAGCAGGCTCAGGAGAACCGGGATCATGGACCGGTCCCGGCCGCGCCCCAGGCAATTCCGATCGCCAGCAGCGCCGGACTCGCAAGCACCGTAATCACGTTGAGGCCCATCACCGGAATGAGCGCCGGAATATCATCTGCATGGCGCGCCGCACCGACCATCAGCTTGGGAAGTGCCAGGACCGGCAGTAGACCCAGAGCAGCCTGCGGCGGCAGCCATCCCGCGAGCAGGCCGACCAGCGTCGGCAGAAATGCCGCCACCAGCATGACATTGAACACCGTTGCCGCGCGGTCGCGGCCATAGACGATGGGGAGGTTCTTGCGACCGACCTTTCTGTCCGGCTCGGTGTCCGGAAACTGGTTCAGCAGGAGCAGCCCGCTGACCAGGAAGAACGGACAAAGCGAGACCAGGAAGGCGAGCGGCGAATAGCGGCCGGTCAGCACGAAGGCCGTACCGACGACCATCAGCGGCCCGAAACCCAGCCCGGGCGCGACGAGGCTGACCAGCGGGCTGCGCACGATCCACTTCGAATAGGCAGCCACGGTGATCACCCCGAGGAGACCCAGCGGCAGCAGTCCCACGCCTCGGCTGATAAGGAAGTAGATGCCTACCGCGCTGGTGCCCATCAACGTTGCGATCCCGGCGGTCCGGGTATAACTCGCCAGGTCCGGGTGCGCCTGGAGCGTACCGCTGCCGCCGCTGAAGGGCGTCCGGTCGGTCATCGCGTCCAATCCGTTGGAAAAGTCCTCGAATTCGTTGAGCATGTTCACGCTGGCATGGGCGAGGATCGCGCCCAGCAAGGCCAGCGCCAGGTCCAGGCCATTCAATTGGCCGGTTTCCAGCCATGCGACGGATGCGCCAAGGGCAACGCAAATCGGGGGAAGGAGCAGAAAATTGGGCCGCATCGGGCCGAAGTAAGCACTGATCGCCATGTCGTCCATTGACCTTGATAGCCGATCTGTTAAGCATGCCGTGCGGAAGTCCGGGGAGCAACCACAAGAAGCGCCGCTGCCTTTATAATGGGCCAAGAGCTACGCAGGATGCGGACCTGAACCAACGTGAAGGATACGCCCGACCCATGAACACCCATTTTGCCACCGAGTTCCTGAGCCTCCCCACGGCCGTACTGACGGTGTCGGACACGCGTTCGCTGGAGGATGACCGGTCCGGCGACTACCTCTGTCGTGAACTCGCCAACGCGGGCCATGAGGTCCTTGAGCGCGAAATCCTCCCGGACGACATCTACCGCATCCGCGCCGTGGTCGCGACCTGGATTGCGGACGAGGCCATCCGGCTGGTGCTCACCACCGGCGGGACCGGCTATCGGGATCGCGACGTGACGCCGGAGGCAATCCGTCCCCTGCTGGACCGGCGAATCGAGGGGTTCGGCGAACTGTTCCGGGTCATTTCGGAAAGGGAGATCGGTTCCTCGACCGTCCAGGCGCGGCCGCTCGCGGGCCTCGCCAACGGAACTCTCGTCTTCGCCCTGCCCGGCTCGACCGGTGCGTGCCGCACCGCCTGGGAAGGCATCCTGCGGGAACAGCTGGACGCCCGCCACCGCCCCTGTAATTTCGCGGAGATCCTGGGTTCATGACTGGCGAGAACACCTATGCGATGGCGGACGTCAGCGCCAAGCCAATAAGCCGGCGCCGCGCGCTCGCGGTCGGCCGGATCGACCTGGGACCGGAAGCCTACGCCCGGGTGGCGGCCGGAACACTCCCGAAGGGTGACGCGCTTTCACTGGCCCGGTTTGCCGGAATCCTCGGCGCCAAGATGACCCCCCAGTTGATCCCCCTGTGTCATCCGATCAGCCTCAACCGGGTTCACCTGACCACCCGCCTGCGGGAGTCGGAAAACGCCGTCGATGTCTACTGCCTGGCCGAGATTGCCGAACGTACCGGGGTGGAGATGGAAGCGCTCTGTGGGCTGCAGGTTGCGCTCCTGACCATCTGGGATCTCGCCAAGCCGATCGAGCCTGCGCTGGGCATAGGCCAGGTTCGCCTGCTCTACAAGGAGGGCGGAAAATCCGGCGAGTGGCGTCATCCCGATGGACTCGACGAGTTCGCCGAGGGTCTGCTGGACGATTCGGAATGAGTTCACACGGTCCCCAGGCGCTGATCCGGGCCCATGCCACGTACCGTGGCGAGGGCATTCCCATGGTCCTCGCGACCGTCATCCGCACCCGCGGGTCCACCTACCGCAAGGCCGGTGCCCGGATGCTGATGACCGCCGAGGGCGACGCAACGGGCATCGTTGGCGGTGGCTGTTTCGACAGCGACCTGCTGGAGCAGGCCCAGGCCGTGGCCCGCGAGGGCAAGCCGCGCAGCCTCGTCTATGACATGCGCTCTCCGGACGAGGCGATCTGGGGCCTCGGGCTGGGATGCGAGGGCGAGGTCACCCTGTTCCTGCAGCCGCTTTCCGACGAAGGCAACCCCCTGCTCTGCCTCGAAGAACTGATGGCGGACGACAGGCCGGGTCGAATCGTCACCCTGCTGGAATCCGCCAACGGCTCACCGCCGGGCTTCAGCTGGATCGCCGGAGGATCCTCAGGGCCGGTCGCCATCGATGGGGAGGAAACGGGCTTTCGCAGCGGGACGCCCCCGGTGTTCGTCGATGGGTTTCGTCCGCCACCCCGACTGCTGATCTGCGGCGCCGGCGTCGATGCCGTTCCCCTCGCCCGCCAGGGGCTGCAGCTGGGCTGGCGGGTCACCGTTCTCGATCATCGTCCAGGACACGTTCGCGCCGAGCGGTTTCCCGATGACGCCGAGGTCGCCCATTTCAATGGCGCGCTCACCCCGCTGATGGCGCGCGCGGACGCGGCGGTCGTGATGAGCCATAACCTGAACGCCGACCGGGACTACCTGCGCGCGCTGGCCGGCACGAAAATCGGCTATCTCGGCGCGCTCGGTCCGACCGCGCGGCGGGAGAGGCTACTCGAGGAACTCGCCGATGAGTCACTGCCGGATCGCCTCCGGGGACCGGTGGGACTGGACCTCGGTGGCGAACTACCGGAGGAGATCGCGCTGAGCATCACCGCCGAAATCCAGGCTTTCCTGCATGCCGCCCGCGGCCGACCACTCACACCGCCATGAAGGCGGACAATCGGTACGCCGCACACGAGGCGCTTCCAGCCATCGGGACGGAGGGTCAGGACCGGATCTCCGCGAGTCATGTCGCCGTCATCGGGCTGGGTGGCCTGGGCTGCCCGGCGACCCTGTATCTAGCGGCAGGCGGCATCGGACGCCTCACTCTTTGCGACTTCGATCGGGTCGCGGAAAGCAACCTCAGCCGTCAGCTCCTCTACGGGCCGGACGACGTCGGGCAATTCAAGGTGGATATCGCTGCCCGCTCGCTCCTGCGGCTCCGGCCGGATCTGGAGATTGAACGGGAGAAGCAGCGGGTCGGTGCCGTAGAAGCGCAAGAGCTCGCCGCCGGCGCCGACCTGGTGCTGGATGCGAGCGACAATTTCGCGACGCGCCTGCACGTCAACAAGGCATGCCTCCAGCAACGAACGCCCTGGGTGATGGGTGCGGCCGTTCGCACCGAGGGGCAATTGATGACTTTTCGACCGGACCTTCCCGACAGGCCGTGCTACCGGTGTGTCTATGGCGATGCCCCGGACCAGCTGGAGGACTGCGCCGGGGCCGGCATTTTCGGACCCGTGACCGGAATCATCGGCAGTGCCATGGCCGCCCATGCGCTCACGCTGCTGGCCGGCGGAGACCCGGGAAACCGGTTCATGGCACTGGACGCGGCCACCTGGGAATGGCAAGGTCTGAAGTCAAGGCGCAAACCCGATTGCGAGGATTGCAGCAATGGCTGAACTATGGGGCATTCTCCTGGCAGCCGGCAGCTCCACCCGGCTGAAGAAACCGAAGCAACTGGTCGATGTTGCCGGTGAGAGCGCCTTGAAAAGATCCACTCGCCTACTCGAGTGGATCACCGGCCGCCGGACCATCGTCGTCCTTGGGTGTCACCACGAGCGGCTGCGCAGGGAACTGCGCGACCTGCACTCCAACATCGTTTTCAACCCCGAGTGGAAAACCGGCATGGCCTCTTCGCTGAAGATGGCCATTCACGCCCTGCCGCGCACCGCCGACGGCGCCCTCATCATGACCTGCGATCAGTTGCAGCTGGAAACCGCCGACCTGCAGCGCCTGGTCGACGAGTGGCAGAAAGATCCCACAGCCTGCGTTGCTGCTCGCTATGCCGATACGCTGGGAGTTCCGGTCATCTTTCCGCGCAGCCAGTTCGGCCGTATCGATACCCTTGACGGGGACAACGGCGCAAAGCGACTGATCAACGGAAACGGCAAGCTGGCGACCATCGACCTGCCGCATGCGGAGTTCGACCTGGACACCCCCGAGGACCTGGACCGCCTGCAGGAGCACTTCCCCTCGTCCGCCTGACTCCGTTACCCGCTTCCCAAGCGAGTATTGGAGCGGTAACCATGAAGGCATGAGGAGGGACGAAGAAATAAAGAGTAGATAAAACAGTAAATAACATTACTTATTTAAAGTAAATAATTACTGATTTGAAATGGCTGATACCGACCCTCGTCCTTTTTCTTCATGGCTTCATTTCACTTCATGCCTTCATGGTTACCGCTTTAACTGACGGCTCTGAAGGATCGCGCTAATCATGCGAGTGTGATTCAGCGCAGCGTTCGCAGTTGACCCAGCCCGAATCCCCGTCCCTGTAGAACTCCTTTTTCCAGATCGGCAGCCGCAGCTTGATCTCGTCGATGATATAGCGGCATGCCCGGAACGCCTCGTCACGGTGTGCCGAGACCACGCCCACGTAAACCGCCATCGGCACCTCACCGAACGGGGCGGGAAAGTAGGCCGGGAACTCCGGCATGCCCTGAGCGGGATCAAATGACGTTCGATAATTCGTCTGGAACTGCGGCTGGCCACCACCGGCCTGACCGCAGAGGGCCATCAGAATACCAAAAATCCACAAAAACTTGTAGCGCCAGGTGATCACTGCGGCGCG
>JAWVZU010000053.1:0-16433 GCA_033722075.1 Lysobacterales bacterium | reverse complement strand
CGACCTGCGGATCAGCCAGATCAGCGCACAACCCGTATTTGCCGGCGAACCGGCGACCTTCGCCCTCAGCCTGGTCAACGACTCCAGCCAGCCGCGACAGGTGGTGTGGGCAAGCCGGGCCGACGACGCCGATGTGACCGATGTGCCGGCTGCCGGGCGGGCCAACGTGAGCATCGAGCAAGCCACGCAACGGCGGGGCTGGATGCCGATGGAACGCACGCGAATCATGACCCGCTACCCCGCCGGCCTGTTCTTCGCGTGGACATGGGTCGAGCCGGATACGCGATGCCTGGTCTACCCGCAGCCGGAGAAATCCGGACCGGGACTGCCCCGTGGAACGGACCGGGGAACCGGGAAGTCGGAACGTGGCGGCGACGAGGAGTGGGCCGGACTGCGCGAATACCAGCCGGGTGATCCGTCGCGATGGGTCGCGTGGAAGGCGGTCGCACGAACCGGCGAGATGGTCACCAAGACCTTCGCCCAGCATGAAAGCGAACGGATCGAACTCGACTATGCGCGGCTGGTCGAACTGAATCTCGAGACCCGCCTGGCGCGCCTGACCCGCTGGGTGCTGGAAGCCGAGCGCGCCGAACTCCTCTACACGCTGAAGCTTCCCGAGCGGGTCATCGGCCCGGGCCACGGCGAAACCCATGCCCATGCGTGCCTGCGGGCGCTGGCGGAGTTCAAGCCATGACCGCCGGCGTGGCCACACTCGCGCCCCAGAGCGCTGCCTGGCAGGCCCGCGCGAAGGGGCTGGCTCCGGACCGGGTCACGCTGATCTGGCTCATCGCCGGCCTGGCTCTGGTCATCGTTCCGCATATCGTCCGGCTGCCGGCCTGGTATTCCGTGCTGTTCGCCCTGGCGGCCCTGGAGCGGCTGTCCCACGAATATATCCGGCGACCGCCGGTTCCCGGCTGGATCCGCGTTGTCCTGACGCTGGTCGCCGTCGGGGCGGTCGCCTTGACCTACGGGACCATTCTCGGGCGCCAGGCCGGCGTCGCCCTGTTGTGCGTCATGATCGCGATGAAACTGATCGAGACCTATCGGCGCCGCGACGTCTACCTGCTCATCGCGCTGGGCTATTTCGTTGCCATCACCCAGTTCCTGTTCAGCCAGGCCATCTACCTGGTGGTGTACATCTTCGCCTCGGTCTTCTTTATCACCGGGACGCTCATAGTGAGCGAGGTGCAGCCAAGCCGGGTCCGGGGCCGACGAGCCGCGCTGGGCGGTATCCTTTCCATTCTTCGCAACGTCGGCCTGATTCTGCTCCAGGCCGTGCCCCTGATGGTCGCTATGTTCGTATTCTTTCCGCGTCTGTCATCCCCCCTCTGGGGCATGCCGGAGGACGCGCTGGATGCGAAGACGGGAATCAGCGGCGAGATGGCGCCCGGAGAGGTGCTCGGACTATTTATCGACGACACGCCCGCATTCCGGGTTGCCTTCGAGGCGGCCATTCCCCCACCGCAGGAGCGATACTGGCGTGGACCGGTGTTGTGGAACTTCGACGGCACGACCTGGACCCGTCCGGACTTCGCCCTGCGCTCGCCGGCAACCATAGACGAATCCGATATCGACGAACCCTATCGCTATACGGTTACCATGGAACCGACCGAACGCCGCTGGGTGTTCGGGCTAGACATACCGGTGCAACGCCCCCGGCGAGGGCGCATTCAGCTCGACCACACGATGTATAGACGCGAACCCATCATCGAGATCATCGCCTATGAGATGGCCTCCGATCCCGACTACCGCATCGACGAGGAACTGTCACTGCTGCGCCGCCGGGCGGCCCTGGAACTTCCCCAAGGCTTCAACCCGAGGAGCATTGAACTGGCCGAGCAGTGGCGTTCCGAATACGGTGCCGATGACAATGCCATCGTCCAGGCGGCGCTGCGGATGTTCAACGAGAGCTTCGTCTACTCCTACCAACCACCACCGCTGGGTCGCAATACGGTTGACGATTTCCTGTTCGAAACCCGGGAGGGCTACTGCGAATACTTTTCGTCCTCGTTCACTTTCCTGATGCGCGCAGCCGGGATACCCGCGCGCGTCGTGACCGGCTATCAGGGAGGGTGGTTCAACGCGGGCGCAGGATACATGCTCGTTCGCCAGTCCGACGCGCATGCCTGGTCCGAGGTGTGGCTGGAAGGACAGGGCTGGGTTCGGGTGGACCCGACCGCGGCAGTGGCGCCGGAACGGGTCCAGGATGGCGCGCTCGAGGCACTCAATGTTCGCCGCGGGGTGTTCGACTACGCCTGGCTTCGGCAACTCCGCAACCGCTTTGACGCGGTGCACAATTTCTGGAACGAGTGGGTCCTGAAGTTCGACCGGGAGCGCCAGCGTTCCCTATTCAAGCCGGCGGGCGTCGAGGACTTCAAGGCCCAGTACGGTCTGATCGTGCTGATGATCCTGGCCGCCCTTTTCGTGGCCCTTGTAATGCGCTGGCTGTTGAAAGCCCAGTGGATCGGTGGCCTCGATCCAGCCGGCCGGGAATATGCTCGTTTCTGCCGCAAGCTGGCCCGCGCCGGAATCGGTCGCCAGCCTTCTGAGGGGCCCAAGGCTTTCGAGGCGCGGGCAGTCCGGGGCGTACCAGGCCTGGCGGAATCGATCCGCACGATCACCGATCTGTATATTCGCCTGCGCTACTCCCGTCAGCCCGAGAGCAATGAGCTGCTCGGTGAACTGCACCAGGCCGTACGGACCTTCCCCTCCAGACCGCGTGCCGCGGGACCGGTGACCTGATGGGTTCCGACCAGGTCGTCTTCACCATTTTCCTCATATTTGCCGGCGCAGCGGTACTGGCCACGATCGCGCTGCTCGCGCGCCAGGCAATGATCCTGGCCTACCTGGTGATGGGCGCAATCGCAGGCCCGGCGGCCACCGGCCTCGTGGCGGAACCGGCCATGATCGAAGGCATCGCCGAGATCGGCATCATCTTCCTGCTCTACCTGCTGGGCTTGAACCTCTACCCCCAGAAGCTGCTCCAGATGCTGCGCCAGGCCACCCTGCTGACGCTCGGTACCTCGCTGGCTTTCGCCGCGGTAGGCTTCGCGATCGTCCTGGCATTCGGTTTTCCGCTGTTCGACTCGCTGGTGGTGGCCGCCGCCATGATGTTCTCGAGCACGATTCTCGGCCTCAAGCTGCTGCCGACCACAGCCCTCCACCACCGGCATGCAGGCGAGATCATCATCAGCGTGCTTTTGATCCAGGATCTGATCGCGATTCTTATCCTGCTGATGCTGCAAAGCGCTCACGGCGGTCTGGGCCAGGGCCTGCTCCGGATCGGAATCGGCCTGCCTGCCCTCATCGGCGGGGCATTTCTCGCCGAGCGCTACGTGCTGCGGCCACTCTGGCGGCGCTTCGATCAGATTCAGGAATATATCTTCCTGCTGGCGATCGGGTGGTGTCTCGGCCTGGCGGAGCTGGCAGCGGTTTTCAGTCTTTCGCATGAAATCGGCGCCTTCGTCGCCGGAGTCGCCCTGGCGGCCAGTCCGATCTCACGATTCATCGCCGAGAGTCTCCGCCCCATCCGCGACTTCTTCCTGGTGATCTTCTTCTTCACCCTGGGTGCGGCAATCGACCCGGCACTCGCCTCGGAAGTACTGCTTCCTGCGCTGGTCCTAGCCGCCGTCATGTTGCTGCTGAAGCCGATCTGTTTTGCCCGCATCCTGGTCGCCTACGGGGAGCAACCCCGGCTGAGCACGGAGATGGGTGTTCGCCTGGGGCAAGTCAGCGAGTTCAGCCTGCTGATCGCCGCGGTCGCATTGCACCACCAGGTCGTTCAGCCGGCCACCAGCTACCTGATCCAGCTCACCACGATCATTTCCTTTGTCGTATCCAGCTACTGGATCATCATGCGCTACCCGACACCCATGGCCGTCGACGAGGCACTGCGCCAGGACTGATCGTTTTCCATGGCACGACCCCAGTGTGTTCGAGCACTGTCCGAAACCGGACACCTTGCCAGACAGAATCGTTCACAGTCGGACGGCCAATCACAGGGCACTTTGAACAAGTGACTGATTCGATTGCCTGAAGGCTAATTGGCACGGTTCCTGCTCCCTCAGCGGGGCATGGACCGGAAAATCAACCCTCACCTGCAACGACGACGTCGAACGATAACTGTTCTGAAGGGCGTCGGCATCGGGGTACTTCTGCTCTTCAGCTTCATCGGCCTGCGTGCGGCCATCACCCCTTCCGTGGACGTGAACGAGCTGCGAACCGCCACCGTAGAGCGCGGTGAAATGGTCGCTGCAATCGACGTCACCGGCGTTTTCGTTCCGCGCAACGAGACGGTCGTCTCCGCCGCGTTTGCCTCCGAAGTCCGCGCCATCATGGCCCCGCCCGGCACCTCCGTTGCCGCCGGCGATGCCTTGTTGCGCGTCGAGCATCGTTCCCTGGACGTGGCCATTTCCGAGCTCCAGGAAAAGCTCGCGCTCAAGGAGAACGAACGCAAGACGCGGCGCCTCGAACTTGACCAGGCCCTGTCGGAAGCGGAAGGCAACCGGGCGCTGCTCGAGATCGACCTGGAAAGTCGGAAGACCCGCGCCGAGCGCCTGGAGCAGCTGGCGGGCATCGGCGCCATATCCAAGGGAGACCTGGAGGAAGCTCGGCTTGATGTCCGCCGTTCGGAGGTCGAGCTTGCCCAACTCAACCGGCGGATCGACAACCAGCGGCTTTCGCACCAGGCGCAGCTCGAGAAAATCGACCTGGAGACATCCATCCTGCAGCAGCAGCTGGCCGAGCAGGAGCGCCTCCGGGAACTGGCCACGGTGCGGGCGCCGCACGCCGGCGTGGTGACCTGGGTCCTTGAAGAGCCCGGCGCCAGCGTCGGACTCGGTGCGCCCCTGGCCCGGGTTGCCGACCTGAGCACCTACCGGGTCGAAGCGACCGTGTCGGATTTCTACGCCACGGAGGTGGCTGAAGGCCAGATCGCGCGCGTCTCGGCTGCCGGTCAGGAACTGGAGGCGCAGGTGGCCTCGGTGCTGCCGGCCGTTGAACAGGGCAGCATCAAGGTCCTGCTCGACCTCGTCGATCCCGATGCAGACGGCCTGCGTCCGCAGCTCCGCGCGGATGTCCAGCTCGTGACCGATCAAAGCAAGGACACGCTGTACGTTCGACGCGGTCCCGGCGTGCCTGGCCGTGGGCGCAACGAGCTGTATCTGATCGACGGCAGCGAGGCGGTCCGCACGCCGGTCCTGCTCGGCTTCTCGAACCGCAGTCAGATCCAGGTCCTGGAAGGGCTGGAGATCGGCGACCGCATCATCGTTTCCGCAACAACCGAATTCAATCACCTCGACACCATCGACCTGGAAGGTATCCAATGACCCAGTCCATCATCGAACTCAATCAGGTCTCCAAGACCTATTCCACGGAACGAATCGAGACGGTTGCGCTGCATGGCGTCGACCTGGAAGTCCAGGCCGGGGAAATGCTCTCCATCATGGGACCGTCGGGCTGTGGAAAGAGCACGCTGCTCAACCTGATCGGGCTCCTGGACGAGCCCACCGAGGGTGACATCGCGCTATTCGGAGAGACCATCCGCAATCACAGCGACAAGCGCATGGCCAGCCTGCGCAACGATGCGATCGGTTTCGTGTTCCAGAGTTTCCACCTCATCCCGGACCTGCGCGTGGTCGACAATGTCGAGATTCCGCTGCTCTATCGAAACCTCGGCGGCAAGGAGCGGCGCAAGCTGGCCCTGGAGGCGCTGGAACGGGTCGGCCTGAGCTCCCGGGTCAACCACTTCCCGACCCAGCTCTCCGGCGGCCAGCAGCAAAGGGTGGCCATTGCGCGGGCCATCGTCGGACGCCCGAAGATCATCCTCGCCGATGAACCGACCGGAAACCTGGACAGCCATATGGGGGACGAGATCATGCAGATCCTCACCGGCCTCAACGCCGACATCGGCACCACCGTGGTCATGGTCACCCACGACCGGGAGAAGGCGGAACGCACCGGTCGCATCGTCCGCATCTTCGACGGCCAGCTCGTTCACTGACAGGGACGACCCATGTTCAAGAACTATCTCGTTACTGCTTACAAGGTGCTGTTAAGACGGAAGTTCTTCAGCTTCGTCAACCTGTTCGGCATTGCCATCACGCTGGCGGTGCTGACCGTGATCGTCACGATGCTGCAGAACTATGTGAAACCGATCGGCGCAGAGTCACGCAGCCCGCATTTTCTTGCGGTCCGCAATGTCCGGCTCACCAACGAGGAACGGACCAGCAGCTCCACCTGGAATGCGGGGTACCGGTTTCTCGAGCGACACGTGCTGAACCTCGAGACGCCCGACATGATCGGCTTCTATTCGTCGGGTTCCGAGGGCACGGTATTTATCGACGGCACCAAGCTGTCGCCCACCGTCGTGCGGACCGACGCGAACTTCTGGAAGATCCTGGACTACGAGTTCATCAGCGGTCGGCCGATCCAGGCCGACGACGAGACCGAGGGTCGGACCGTTGCGGTGCTCAACGAATCGATGCAGTCGGAGATTTTCGGCGACCAGGATGCCGTCGGGCGACGCTTTACGCTGAACGGTCGACCGTTCGAGGTGGTCGGAGTGGTCGAGGATGAACCGGAAATGCGAATGCACTCCTCCGGGGAAATCTGGGTACCGCACTCGAGTACCGCCGACCAGAACTACCGCAATGAGTGGATCGGCGGTTTTACCGCACTCCTCTACGCCGAAGACCCGAATCGTCTGCCGATCATCCGGGACGAGTTCGTGGACGGGCTGGCCTACTTCGAATATGACGACCCGGAGCAGTACCAGCGAGTCGAGTCCACCGCGGACACCAAATTCGAAATGCTGGTGCGCGATTTCATGAACAGCCGTTTCGAGGAGGACAGCAAGGCCGGTCTTTTTCTGCTGGCGATGTTTGGCGCCATGATCGCCTTCATGTTTCTGCCGACCATCAACCTGATCAACCTGAACATCAGTCGCATCCTGGAGCGCGCTTCGGAGATCGGCGTCCGCAAGGCCTTCGGCGCACCAACAACCGCTTTGGTTGCGCAATTCCTGGTGGAAAACCTGGTCCTGTCGCTGCTCGGCGGGGTCATCGGCTTCTTCCTGGGCGTCGCCTTTCTCAATCTGATCGAAGCCAGCGGCCTGATTGCCTATGCCAACTTTGAGATTGATCTCGTCGTTTTTGGCGCCGCACTCTTCATGATGATCATTTTCGGGCTGATCTCCGGTGTCTATCCGGCCCTGAAAATGGCTCGGATGCACCCTGTTGCCGCCTTGCGGCGCGCATGACGAATCGGCTGGAAGGAGGACGCCATGTTCAAACACCTCTTCAAGATGATCTGGAACCGCAAGCGCGAAAACGCCCTGGTGCTGATCGAGCTCGTTACCGCCTTTCTGGTGATCTTCTTCATCGCAGCCGAAGCCGCGCACAACTGGTGGCTATATCGCCAACCGCTCGGTTTCGAATATCAGGACACCTATGAAATCCGGATCGGCGGCCTGGCCGGCGATTGGAGCGAGCAGGATGGTGAATCGTTGCACCAGGTGCTCGGAGCCGTACGGAGCCATGACCTTGTCGAGTGGGCCCACGTCGCCCACATGGGCCCGTTCAGAAACTGGCAGTGGACCAGCGACGTGACCCACGACGGTCGCGTCGTCGACTCCATGTTCAACCAGTTCACCGACGGCGCTCCGCAGGATCTAGGTGTCGAGTTGGTCGAAGGTCGCTGGTTTGACGAAACCGACGCAGCCAATCCCGACCGCGTGGTGCTGATCAACGAGCGCCTGCGAGCCCAGCTGTTCGGCGATGAGAATCCGATCGGGGTCGACATCCGCAACCGCAGCGAGCATACCGAGAATCCCGAGATCGGCTACCGGGTCATCGGCGTGTTCCGGGATTTCAGACAGCGCGGGGAACTGGCGGAACTGCGCAACTACACGATCGGCAGGTTTCCGATAGAGGACAAGGAACAGCGGGCCCTGACGATGCTCGTGAAGGTCCAGCCGGGCCTGGATGCGGGCATCGAGGAAGACCTGCAATCACTGATCCAGGGTATTGCCCGAAACTGGGTCGTCACCGTGACGTCGCTCGAGAGCCTCAAGCGGATCCAGAACCGAGAGGTGATCCTGCCGCTGACCGTCGCCGGGCTGGTCGCCGGCTTCCTGCTCCTGATGGTGGCCTTCGGTCTCTTTGGCGTGCTCTGGCAGAACGTAACCCGGCGCACCGACGAACTCGGGCTGCGCCGCGCGGTCGGTGCGACGCGGCACCGGATCTATCGCCAGATCGTGGGTGAAATCCTGGTCCTGGCGCTGCTGGCCGTCGCCGCCGGCAGCCTCATCGGGATCCAGTTTCCCATGCTCGGCACCTTCTCCGCCCTGAACTGGCAGTCCGCGATCGAAGCGCTGCTCGTCGGCGGCGCGCTGATCAGCGCCCTGTGCCTGGTCTGTGCCCTCTATCCGGCATGGCTGGCCTCGAAGCGATCACCGGCGGACGCGCTACACTACGAATAGCATGAGCCGGCGACCGGATCCCATCCTGATCGTGGACGACGACGAGTCGGTCGTCGCTTCCATTCGTCTGCTTCTCAAGCAGGCCAACCTGCCCTGTCGCGCTGCGGCCAATCCCGATGACGCCTTGAGCGAACTCGAACGCGGGCCGATCAGCCTGGTTCTTCAGGACATGAACTTCTCACGCAAGACCACCGGCGAGGAAGGGCTCGAACTGCTGGCCAGGATCCGTCGGGAGCACCCGAACCTGCCGGTGATCCTGATCACCGCCTGGGGCTCCATCGAACTCGCGGTGGCGGGCATGAAACAGGGGGCGACCGACTTCGTTACCAAGCCCTGGCGCAACCAGCACCTGATGCAGCTCATCCAGACCTCGCTCAGCCTCGCATCCTCTGCGGCGGATCAGTCCCTGTCTCGTGAGGAGCTGGATCGTGACTTCGACTTCAGTCAGATCATCGGTCGCCACCCGAGCATGCTATCCGTCCTGTCCAAGGTCGCTCGCGTCTGCCGCACCGACGCACCGGTACTGATCCTCGGGGAATCGGGAACCGGAAAGGAACTGATTGCGGACGCCCTGCACCAGAACAGCCACCGCAGCGAGGGTCCATTCGTAAAGGTCAATCTCGGGGGCGTCCCGGCGACGCTCTTCGAGAGCGAGATGTTCGGCCACGTCAAGGGCGCCTTCACCGACGCCAACCGGGACCGGACCGGTCGTTTCCAGGCGGCCGACGGGGGAACGATTTTTCTCGACGAGGTCGGCGACCTGGATCGAGCCTCCCAGGTAAAGCTCCTGCGGATACTCCAGGACCGGAGCTTTCAGCCAGTCGGGTCGTCCCGAACCCTGACCACGGATGTGCGGGTGATTTCGGCGACCAACCGGGACCTCGGCGCCATGGTCCAGGCCGACGATTTTCGCGAGGACCTACTGTATCGGCTCAACCTGATCACCCTGCACCTGCCCCCGCTTCGCGAGCGGCGTTCGGACATCGCGCTGATTGCCCAGCTGCACCTGGAACACACCGCACACACCTACGGGACCGGCCTGCTGGAACTCTCGGACGGTGCCCTGGCCTGGCTCCAGCAGCAGGATTGGCCCGGCAACGTCAGGCAGTTGCGCCAGACGATCGAGCGGGCGGCGCTCATGTCCGGCGCGAAACGCCTGGAGCGCAGCCATTTCACCGATGCGCTCTCCCAGGCACCGGGCGCCGAAGCGGCTTCTCCGGCGCAGGCGGCGGATCTGACCCTGGAGCAGATGGAACGGCTCATGATCGAGCGCAACCTCGACCGCTTCGAGGGCAATGTCTCCAAGACCGCAGAAGCCCTCGGCCTGAGCCGACCGGCACTCTACCGGCGCATGGAAAAATACGGACTATCCGATCCGGGCTAACCCGAATCGGGCTAGACTCTGGCCCATGCAGCTGCGTCATCGATTGCTGGTCTACCTGGTCGCCGTCCACCTTGCCGGCCTCGGCGTGGCTGCCTGGTTTCACGCCGAATTGGGCAACTGGTTCTTCGCCATCGAGGCGGCGCTGATCTGTTCGTTCCTGGTGGGCTATCGACTCATCGACCACGCGCTGGCGCCGCTGAATTTCATCCAGGCCTTTTCCGACGTATTGAAGGAGCGCGAGTTCTCCTCCCGCTTTTCGACGGTGGGCATGCCCGAGATGGACGAACTGATCCGGACCTACAACCGGATGCTGGACAACCTTTACCGGGAACGCATCCAGATCGGCGAACAGCGCGGATTCGTCGAGCGCTTCCTGCAAGCCACCAACGTGGGCGTACTGGTTTTCGATTTCGATGGCCGGATCACCCTGGCCAATGCTGCGGCCGCGGGGTTTCTCGGCATCGAGCGCGATTCCCTGTACGGTCGGACGCTCCGCCAGCTGGACGGCGATCTGGCCCGGCGGCTCACCGCGCCGGACCTGGGTGCCGGCGAAATGGTCCACCTCGGTGCCCGCCGGTTCCGGGTCGAACGCCAGGCTTTCCTGGACCGAGGCTTCGAGCGCACTTTTCTGGTCATCGAAGAGCTGACGGCCATCCTCCATGAGTCCGAGCGCGCCGCCTACCAGAAGCTGATCCGCCTCATGTCCCACGAGGTGAACAACACGGTCGCGGCGACGAATTCCCTGCTGGAATCGTGCACGCACTACGCACCGCAGCTTGCGCAGGATGACCGCGAGGATTTTCTGAGCGCGCTTTCCGTGGTCGTCAAGCGCAATGCGCACCTGAATCATTTCATGCGGGATTTCGCCGAGGTCGTCCGGTTGCCCTCGCCCAAACCGCGAAGCACTGACCTCAACCAGATCCTCGACAGCCTCAGCCTGGTGTTTCGGGAGCAATGCCGAGAGCGCGGGATCGTCTGGAGACGGACCGGCGAGATGGATCTCCCGGAAATCCTCGTGGACGCGGAGCAGTTCGAGCAAGCGCTTATCAATGTTGCCAAGAACGCGGTTGAAGCCATCGATCAAGCCGGGCATGTGGAACTTGTCACCGAGGTGAAAGACGAGGGCGTGGATCTCGCAATCATCGACGACGGCTGCGGTCTCGATACTGACCGCCAGGACGAGCTGTTTACCCCATTCTATTCGTCAAAACCCAACGGCCAGGGCCTGGGCCTTACCCTGGTGAAGGAGGTCATGGTCAAGCACGGTTTCGATTACTCGCTGAGCAGCCAGGACGGCCGAACGGCATTCCGGGTTCAGATTCCCCGCGCGGATAAAGGTTGATCATCCCTCAGAGCGTGGCGGCGAGCCTGGTCCCCTGAGCGATGGCTCGCTTGGCATCCAGTTCGGCGGCGACATCCGCACCACCAATCAGGTGGACGGTGCAACCTGCGGCCTCCAACTCATCCTGCAGCTCCCGACGCGGCTCCTGCCCGGCGCAGATGACCACATTGTCGACTTCCAGCAGGCGCGGTTCGCCGCTCACCTCGAGGTGCAGCCCGGCATCGTCTATCTTGAGGTAGCGACATCCGCCGACCATCTCGACGCCCCGGTCGCGCAGACTCTTGCGATGGATCCAGCCGGTGGTCTTCCCCAAACCCGCACCGAGCTTGCCCTCGCTCCGCTGCAGCAGGTAGATCTTGCGCGGATTGGCCGGCAGATCGCGCTCGATACCCTCGATCGCGCCCCGCACTTCGAAGCCGGGATCGATGCCCCACTCCTTGAAGAACAGATCGCGGTCGAGGCTGGGATTCTCTTCACCGTGGCTGAGAAACTCCGCGACATCGAAGCCGATCCCACCCGCGCCGATGATGGCCACACTCGGGCCGACCTCGGCGCCGCCAAGCAGGACATCCACGTAGGAGAGGGTCTTGGGATGATCCATGCCCGGAATCTCCGGGCGGCGGGGATTGACACCCGTGGCCAGTACGATGGTTTCGAAACGCCCCTCGACGAGGTCATCTGCGGAGACCACCTTCCCCAGCTGGACCTTCACCCCCGTTCGGTCGAGCAAACCGTTGAAATAGCGCAAGGTCTCGAAGAACTCCTCCTTGCCGGGTATCCGCTTGGCCATGTTGAACTGGCCGCCGATCTCGTCCGCCGAATCAAACAGGGTGACGGCGTGGCCCCGCTCCGCCAGGACCGTTGCCGCGGCCAATCCTGCCGGGCCCGCGCCGACGACCGCGATCTTGCGGGCAGACCGTGCCGGACCCCAGTTGAGCTCGGTTTCGGCACACGCCCGTGGATTGACCAGGCAGCTGGCTTTCCGATTCTTGAACACATGGTCCAGGCAGGCCTGGTTACAGGCAATGCAGGTATTGATCCGGTCAGCCTGCCCGTCCCTCGCCTTGCGGACGAAATCGGGATCGGCCAGGAGCGGCCGGGCCATGGAAATCATGTCGGCCTCGCCGTCGGCCAGCACCCGTTCGGCCACTTCCGGCGTGTTGATCCGGTTGGTGGCGACCAGCGGCACGCTGACCTCGCCCTTGAGCTTGGCCGTCACCCCGGTAAATGCAGCACGAGGCACCATGGTGGCGATGGTCGGGACACGCGCCTCGTGCCAGCCGATGCCGGTGTTGATGATGGTGGCGCCCACGGCTTCGACCGCCCTGGCCTGGTCAACGATCTCCTTCCAGTCGCTGCCGCCTTCGACAAGTTCCAGCATGGAAAGCCGGTAGATGATGATGAAATCCGATCCAACGGCTTCCCGGGTTGCCCCGACGATCTCTTCGGCAATCTGCCGGCGACGCTCGGCATCCCCGCCCCAGCGGTCATCGCGGTTGTTGACCCGCGGCGCCAGAAACTGATTGATGAAATAACCCTCCGAGCCCATCACCTCCACGCCGTCGTAACCCGCCTCCCGGGCGAGCGCGGCGGCCCGCGCGAAGGTCTTGATGTGTTTCTCGACGCCCTTCGCGGACAGGGACTTCGGCTTGAATGGCGAAATCGGCGATTTCTTGCTGGAAGCGGAGACCACGAACGGGTGATAACCGTAACGCCCGGCGTGGAGGATCTGCATGCAGATCTTTCCGCCGGCCGCATGCACGGCGGCGGTGACCAGTCGGTGAGGTTTGACCTGGTGGCGAAACATCATGCTGGACGACAGCGGCGCCAGCCACCCCCGCCAGGTGGGGGCCATCCCGCCGGTGACCATCAGACCCACCTCACCCCGAGCCCGTTCGGCAAAATAGGCGGCCAGTTTCGGGTAGTCCTTGCGACGGTCTTCGAGCCCGGTATGCATGGAGCCCATCAGCACCCGGTTTTTCAGCGTGGTGAAACCCAGGTCCAGCGGTTCTAGGAGTTTCGGATAGCCCATTCAAACACTCGTTTGAAAAATCTCAGGCGGATGGTATCACAGGTTGCCCGATATGCGCTTGCCGACGCCTGAAATGATCCGTCTCAGGTAGAGCCAGGCGAGCGGGGCACGGGAATTCGCATACTTCTCCCGCATGTAAGCCCGCGGCGGAAACAGCACATCGCGGAGGTATCTGACGCGATCAGCCGGCTTGAAGGACGCAAGGTCGGCGAAAAAGGCGCCAACGTGTCCGGAACGCAAAAGGCGTGAAGAGGGCTCTCCCACTCCGGGTGCCGTCAGCGTGCTCATGACCCAGTCCGGTATTTCAGCGCCCACGAGTTGCCGGGCCGCCGCCAGACCGTCGGCCACCACCGCCCGCACACGCCCCCGCTCAGCACTGTCGAGGACAACGCGCCAACCGGGTTCATCCAGAGCCTCCGCAAGCAAGCGGAGATCATAGAGCCAGATCAGCCGATCCGGCTCGAACTGCGCTTTGGATCCGACATAATAGGGTGAATGACGATGCTTGATCCGGTGCACGCAGGCAAACAGCAGGGCATGGGCATGGCCCAGGGTAAGAATTTCTTCCCCAAGCGCGGGAACGGGCAACGCGGCGTGGACTGCCTCGTCCCGGCTGAAAGCTTCCCTGAGCAATGGGCTGTCGGTCAGATTCCAGTGCACGTCCAGGCTGTGGGCAATGCCCTTCGCGGTGTGTAGGGAATACGCGAGCTGGCGGACCGCCGTCTCCCCGCCGGCACTGAGCCCCGTTTCGTAGCCCCGTTTACGTAGCACCTGGTCGACTTTCTGCCGATCCGCCGGGCGGATCCACAGATCCGTATCGCCGCGAGGTCGCAGCGCCGGCCTTGGGTAAAGCGAATAAGCCAGGGCCGTACCCTTGATGACCAGCATCTCGACACCCGACCGGCGGAGGTCTGCGAGCACGCCCTTGATTTCCTCTGCACGTGCCAGTTCAGCCGCGGCCTCGGCCATGGCCAGCTCTTTCAGCCAAACGCGAAAATGTCCGGGCACTTCTCGCCCGACGGCATTGTCAGCCAACGCTTCGTGAACGAGTGAGCCCACACCGTGTGCCGTTACCAGCTGTTCCAGATCGCCGGGGTCTTCGTCAGTCGGGAAACCAGGCGTCTCCGATCGCAACAGCGCCGCCAGCCAGTCCTGTAGGGCCGTTCTCGCCATGACTAATCAGCGGTCTCGATCACTCCAGCATCGAGCAGATCGTTCACGAGTTCAAGGAGATCGGACTCGAGCTGCTCCGCCTCGACATCGTACTCATCCAGCATGGCCCGATAGACCTGTTCAAGCGAACCATGGTCCTGAATGAGCGCCCAGATCCGTGCACCCACCGGGTCCAGACCGAAGTATTTCTCCTGATTCAGGTCCAGCATCACCAGTTCACCGCCCACGGCCTGAACGAGCACGTCCTCGGCGATGCGAATCCGCGTTGAAAGATCGACCTGAGACATCAGGCTGAGAATAGCACCCGTCCCAATCCGGCGCTAAAGCCCCATCTGCGGGCCCAGACTGGCCGCGACATACCAGCCGAGGACAAAGAACGGCAACATGACGATGAGGACCGCCAGGAACGCGCTCCAGAAGGCTTTTCCCACCGAAAAACCCTGCACTTCCGACAGTGCCAGGAGAAACACGGCCATCCCCCAGAGCATCAGCAGAATATCCCCGGCAAGAAACGCGTACCAGGTGAGCATCGCTGTACCGCCCGCCTGCACACTGGGCATCTGCGAATTGAACAGTTCCTGGCCGAGCACGGCGACGGCCGGAATGACCAGCAACGTCGAAACGATCGTCGGAACGCCGGACCAGGCGTACGCGGTCACCACTTCGCGAGTCTTTGCCGTGCCACCCAGCCAGCCGCCGGTTACCCGGAGCAGCCAGGATCCGATGAGCAGACCGAGGATGCCGAAGATCGGGCCGATGAAGACGCTGATCATGACTATCCCGGGCCAGCTCAGGTGATCACCGGTGCCCTGAACGATCGCCCGATCGATGCTCCCGGCGATGCCCGCAGCGCCGCCCAGCAGAAGCACGTGCCGTTCCGGATCGTTGTCCAGCAGCCAGCGGATCGTGTAGCGCGGCTTGAGCCAGATGGTCTTCCAGGGGTTTGGATCGGGCATCAGCGAGTGATCGGTGCTCGGTCAAGGGTGGGCATCTTACTCGTCGGTGGCGGGGACCACCAGCGGCTGACGCCCGGCGCGTCGCCGGATTCCATTGATTGATCGATGTACGGCACGGAAGGACACCAGCCAACGCTCCAACTCGTATTTTCCCGGGAAGTTCATCAGCAACAGGCCAACCACGATGGTCAAAATGCCCTGCCCTGGCAGGACCAGCATAGCTACGCCGGCAAACACGAGTACGACGCCGAGGAGGTTTGCGAATATCCGCCACACCGCATGCAGGATCGGTCGCCCCGACAGAACCACCGGATTGTGCCTGTGCGGGTCAACGAAGTAGTCGGCCGGAATGCGAATGACCAACCACGGGATGACGAGGAGCGTCGCCACGAACATGAACGCCGAGACGCCACCGAGCCACCACAGGAATTGTTCGTCGAAAATCTCGGGAATGAGCTTGATCCCACGCGAATCCTTAGAATCAATGGTAACGGGACCGGCCGAAAATAGCGTCAACCGAAAGCTTATTGCCGACCGTCTTGCAGCAGATCGTGCGGTGCGAAGGCCAGCGACGCGTGAGCCCGAACATAGTCTGGATCGATGTCGATGGCTGTCGACGGGAACGTCTGTCCCGGACGGCCTGTTCTTCCTTACTCCCGCACGATCAAACCATCAACCACCATCCCGTAGTCCATATAGGCCCCGGGAGAGCGGGGTAAACCAGTCGCAAAGTCGATCACCAGGCCCCTTTGCTGGTTCTGACGTTGAATCGATTCGACGTTTTCGCGGAAACGCGTTTCGGGCACCTCCGGAATGACCGCTCCCGTGGGTGTCCGGAATTCGAACTCGCCATCGGTCTTGAGGATCTGATAGCCAACCTCGTGAACCAGGCGGTGGTGATAGGGGCAGAGCAACAGCAGGTTGCTTATGCTGGTCTCACCGCCATCGGCCCAGTGGTCGATACGGTGAGCGTCGAGGAATCGGGTGCATGTGCATCCCGGGAAGCGACATCCCCCATCTCTTTGCTTCAGCGCACGCCGGATCGCCGGAGGGATGGTGCGCGTCTT
>JAWVZU010000052.1:0-16563 GCA_033722075.1 Lysobacterales bacterium | reverse complement strand
GAATGCCTCGTCCAGTCCCGAGTCGATCTCCTCGATGATTGTCCGATAGTCGGCCAGGATCTGCTCGCGTCCCTCGTCCGTATCGGGGTAGTAGAAACGCTCCTCGTCCGCCAGTTGCCCGATCAGGGTCGTGAAATCCTGAGTCGTGTCGTAGCCCTGTTCGTCCAGAATCGCCATCATTTCGCTCTGAATCCGGTTGACCTCCTCGAGACCGATGCGATGAATCTCGTCCGCGGTCATGTCGGTGGTCGTCCTCACCTTCAGCATATAGTTGTAGAACTCGGCGCCGTCCGGAAACTTCCACACCCCGGCATCGGTCGTGGACTTGGCGCGCAGCCCCGTGAAGTAGTCGATGTAGCCCTGATAGGCGGGGTAGACGGTCGCGACGATCTCCTGCTCCGCGCGGGCCAGCAGATCGGATCGGGCCTCGGCCGGCACCTCGTCGGCCTTCTCCAGCTTCTCGCGGAACGACTCGTAGAGGACGTTTTCCTGCGGCGGCTGGTCGACGAAGTCCTGCATGATCTCGACCGACTTGTCGATCACGAAGGTCGGCGGGATGATGCCCATCTCTTCGCGCACCAGGAGTCCCTCCATGATCTGGTCGAGCTTCGTGTCGATCTTGGACAGCCGGGCGATGTAGTGCTCGGCGTCCTCCACCGTATTGACCCGGTGAAACGTGTCGAGGAAGCGGGGAATGGAAATCTGCGCCCCGGAGATCTGATTGACCGGATAGCTGTGGAAGCGGAACTTGCGTTGCTGCTCCGGGTTCCCCAGCAGTTCCATCACGATGCGCTTGGAGATCAGCTCGTTCTCGGTCAGCTCCTCGTCGGAGTACAGCGCCATGCTGGCCATGACGTCCTGGAGATACTCGAACTGCTCGTCCCGGGCGGCCAGGGATTCATCATCCCATTCCGCATTGTGTCCATGCAGCCCGATGGATTCGAGGATGCCCATGGAGGTGAGCTGCTCGGGACTCTTCAGGACGTACTTCAGAAAGGCCCGGTTGTAGAAATTGTTGGCGTAGAAGGGCTTGTCCGCGTACCACTCATGGGCGCCGAAGGCACCGACAAGCAGCACGACCGCGAGGACAACCATCAGGGACCACTTGAAAAACTTCTTGATCATGACAATTCAGTAAGGCAGAGGCGCGCACGATAGCCGAAAGGAGCCTTCGCGCAATGGGCCATGAGGCACATGAGCTGGCGAATTCATCATTCCAAGTTGACGTAGGTCACCGTATCGTTTCCGCGTTTAGCTAGACTCTTTTCTGTAATTCAAACCAAGTGGAGAAATCACCATGATTCCAAATCATGTACCGCAAGTTGTGTTCAAGACCCGGGTTCGCGACGAGTCCGTCGGCGGCCCCAACCCGTTCAAGTGGCAGGACACTTCCACCGACGACATTTTCAAGGGCCGCAAGGTCATCGTCTTCGCGCTTCCCGGCGCCTTCACGCCGACCTGCTCATCCACGCACCTGCCCCGCTACGAAGAGCTCTACGACGAGTTCAAGGCCCTGGGTGTGGACGACATCTACTGCCTCTCGGTCAACGATGCCTTCGTCATGTTCCAGTGGTCCAAGCACATCGAGGCCAAGAACGTGAAGATGCTGCCGGACGGCAGCGGCGAGTTCACCCGCAAGATGGGCATGCTGGTCAACAAGGACAACCTGGGCTTCGGCATGCGCTCCTGGCGCTACTCGATGCTGGTCAATGACGGCGAGATCGAGAAGATGTTCATCGAGCCGGATTTCGGCGACAACTGTCCGACCGATCCGTTCGAGGTGTCCGACGCCGACACCATGCTGGCCTGGATGAAGGGCGAAGAAGCACCGGAAGAGAAGCCGGAGCGGGCAGCCTTCGTCGGCTGAGCCCAAGGCACTGACCAGGCACACGAAAACGCCCCGGAATCCGGGGCGTTTTTCGTTCAGCGCTATTCGAACCCGCTCCGGTAGACCAGCGTCGGACTGCGCTGGAGCCGCGCCGCGCCGGCTTCGCTGTCGCTTTCCGGCGCACCGATCGCCAGGGCGTCCCCGGCAAGGGCCACGGCCGCGCCGAGCGCTCTTTGTCCTCCTACGGCCTCGGTCTGCTGGGTCAGGCTGAGATTGCCCACGCTGAACAGGAACGCACCACCGGCGCCGCTCGACAACCCCGGGGCACCGGTGGCGACCGAAGTTGCATTGACGCTGACTGACTGGCCCATGCGCGCGCCGTCATTTTCCATTTCCAGGCGGCTGCGCTGAACCAGGGACTGGGGATCGAAGACATAGGTCGCGCCACGGTCCGCATTGTCAGCCCCGCCCCCGTCTTCACCGGGAGATCCCACCACGAGCGCGCCCGCCTCGAGATCGACAGCGGTTCCAAAGCCGTCTCCGGCCTCGGGCGCCATGCCGTTCAGCGACTGGACCTCCGTCAGGTTGCCCTGGATCTGGTCGAAGATCCGCACACTGCCGGCAACCACCGCGTTGATTTGCGAGTTGGGCGCGCCGACGGCGAGCTTGCCATCGTCTGTGGCGACGGCAGCACCAAAGCGCTCACCGGACGCGCCGCCCGTCGGCTTGATCTTGCGCATCGGCATGAGCTCCGCCTGGTTTGCGCTCGCGTAGACGTAGGCCGCACCGGAATCGACGTTCTCCGCATCTCCCGGTGCGCCGACCACGATCGTCCCACCATCGATGTCGACCGACGCACCGAACTCGTCTCCGGCATTGCCGTTCATCGGCATCAGGGTGGACTTGATTGTCCATTGTCCGTTGTTGGCGCGTTCGAAGATCGCCGCCTGCAGCGCCGTTCCCTTGGCGGCGACGGGCGGCGTTCCCGGCGCACCCACGACCAGTTGATTGCCCTCCAGGGCAAGGGCAGCGCCGAAGTTCGTGGCGGAAAAGCCGGCGGGCACGTCGATGACCTGTTCCTCGATCAATGTCGTGCCCTGGGTTCGGTAGATGACGACCTGCCCGGAATCGACGGTCGCACCGTCTGCATTGGGCAGCCCGACTGCAAGCAGGCTGCCGTCCGCAGCGACGGCACCGCCGAAACGATCGCCGGCCGCCAATGAAGCTGGTGGGGGCACAGAGAACTCGAAGGCAATGTCTCGGCCCATGACCACATACGCTTCGCCGGCATCGGTAGCCCCGCCAGGGTCTGCAAGGCGAGCCCCGATGATGATGTCGCCGAAGCCGTCCTTGTCGATGTCACCGGCACCGGACACCCGGAAACCGGCCTGATCGGACGCATCGATACCCTGGAAACGAATGCCCGCTGTGCCAAGGCTGGCCACATCGATCGGCGCCGTATCCGTCTTTCCGAAGATGACATAGACCTCACCGACCGAAGAAGCGGTCGGTGCCCCGACCAACAGGTCATCGAGCCCATCTCCGTTGAAGTCGACGCCGCCGCTGACCGAAGTTCCGGCCAAACCCTCGACGCCGTTGATCGTGAAACCGCTGGTGCCGAGCGCTGCGAGTTCGACCGCCGTGGAGTCGGCCTTGCCGAACACGACGTAGGCTTCACCGGCGTTGGTGCGACCATACGGATCGGCACTCCGCGCACCGACAATCACATCATCCAGACCGTCACCGTTGACATCACCCGCTTCGCCGACGGCACCCATCAAATCCATGGAATCGATGCCGCTGATCCGGAACCCGCCCCCCGAATCGATCATGGCTAAATCGATGGTTGTGGTATCGGCTTTGCCGAACACGACATAGGCCTCGCCTGCGTCGACCCTGCCACCCGGGTCAGCTCGCTGGGCAACGAGCAGCAGGTCTGCCCGACCATCACCGTTGACGTCTCCGACGCTCGACACTTCGATACCCGCCTCGTCGCTCGCGGAGGCCCCGTTGATGCGGAATCCACCCATGCCGAGGCTGCCGAGTTCGACGGGGTTCGTGTCGGTCTTGCCAAAGACCACAAACGCCGCTCCGCGACAGTACCCGAAACACGAGCTGTAACCGTCGGCTCCGTTGGCGCCGACGAGAACATCGTCGAGCCCGTCGCCGTCTACGTCACCCACACTGGCGACCGATCGCCCCGAGTAGTCGCGGGAAACAACCCCGTTGATCTGAAATCCACCGTCGCCAAGCGCGGCAAGATCGACCGGGGCACTGTCGGCCTTGCCGAATACGACGTAGGTTTCGCCGGCATTGAATCTGCCGCCGGGATCGCCTGCCACCGCGCCGACGACCAGATCGTCCAATCCGTCGCCGTTTACATCAAAGCCGCCGGAAACCCAGAAGCCCGATTGATCTCCGGCATCCACGCCGTCGATCCGAAACCGCCGCCGCCGTCGATGGTGGCCAGGTCGACGGGCGTTCCGTCCGTCTTACCGAACACCACGTACGATTCGCCCGCGTCGCTCGCCCCGCCCGGATCGGCAAACCACGCACCGACGATGACATCCCCGATCCCGTCGCCGTTGACGTCGCCCGCACCACTCACAGAGATTGCAGTTTGGTCGTTCGCATCAACCCCGTCGATGCGAAAGCCCCGCTCGGCGCCCCCAACGTCCGACAGCTGGATCGTACGCTCCTGGGCCGCCGCCGGTGCGACCAGGGCCGTGCTGATCGCCAAATGGATGGCGAGCGAAAGTGTGCGCTTGCGTGTCAAGGCCATACCCCCCTGGGTGCTGTTCCTGCCTCAGATAATACACAAATTGCCCTGAGTCCGGCCGCCCCGGTATGCTCCGGGTTTCGGAAAGAAACGGAGTGACTCGATGCGATTTCTCAAACTCGCCGCCTTGTGCGTTCCTTTTGCATTCGCGGCAACCGCTCAGGCCGAAGAACTGCCGTTCAAGCCCGGCCTCTGGAAGACCACCATGAACATGACCAGCCCCTTCGGTGGCGGCGTCAACACGCGCACCACGGAAGAATGCGTCGAGGAAGACAGCTTTGATCCGGCGCGCATGATGGAGGACTCCGAGGGGTGCGAGCTCACCAGGAACGAAGTCGACGGCAACGAGCTCAACTTCATCATGGAATGCAACATGGACGGTACCGATGCGCTGGTACGGGGCCGTTTCGAGTCTGACGGCGACAGCGGAAACGGCGAGATGACCATGGACATGAATGCCGGCGGCATGCAGATGCAGATGAAGATGGACTGGACGTCGGAGCGGATCGGCGACTGCTGATCGAAGGTTGGTCAGAGCAGTCCGGCCCAGTCATCGATTTCTGCAACACTTCAGCTAGGCCAGAAGTCACGGTCTTGCGCTAATCTCCAGGGAAGGTCGGCGCCACAGTCCGGGAAGGACCTGCCGGCTTGCACACAAGCACGGGGAAACAGCATGAGATCCTTCTGGGTTCTGATCGTGCTCGCCTCGGTCTGCGGTTGTGCTTCCGAGACGGCCGTCCTGCTGGGCGATACCCGTCAGAAGATCAACCCGGCCCTGGTCGAGATCTACCATCAGCCGCCAGATCGCCACTACGAGCTGATCGCGGCCATAGCGGCGCCGCCAAACCTGCCGGTTGCCGAGCAACATGCGGCCCTGCGGCGGCAGGCGGGCAAACTCGGGGCCAACGGTGTGTTGGTGGGTCCTGTCGGGGCCACGGGCTATGCAAGCGGGACGGCGGAGCATGAGGCCCACGCCATCTTTGTCGAGAAGTTCGTCGAGATCATCTACTGATTCCGGCGAGGATCCCGTAGAATCCGCGTGCCATGAAAGCCAGCGACATCAAGAAAGGTGCAATCGTCAAGTTCCGGGGCCAGGTATGCGCCGTCCGCAATCTGCAGGTGCAGCTGCCCTCGTCCCGCGGCAGCAATACGCTCTACAAGATGCGCCTGCAGGACGTGCAGACCGGGCAGAACATCGACCATACGTTCAAGGGCGAGGACGTGCTGGAGGAAGCGGAGTTCATCAGGCGTCCGGCAACCTACTCGTATTTCGATGGCGAGCTGCATGTTTTCATGGACAGCGAAGACTACAGCCAGCACGGATTCGTGGAGGACGACATCGCCGCGGAACTGCCCTATTTGAGCGAGGGTCTCGAAGTGCAGGTCATGATCATCGACGACCGGCCCGTGGGCATTCAATTGCCCACCACCGTCGAGATGCCGGTCCTGGAGACGGCGCCCTCGATCAAGGGCGCCACGGCGACGAAGCGAACCAAGCCGGCGACGGTTGCCGAGGGGCTGGAAGTGCAGGTCCCCGAGTACATCAGTACCGGCGACCGGATCAGAATCAATACCGAAAGCGGGGAGTTTGCGGGACGCGCCTGACGGCCACCGCCAGCCCTCTCGACTGGCAAATTCGCCGGTTGCCCCCCATTTCTTTGTTCCATGAACTTTTCGAACTCCTATTTGCAACTCGGCGAACCGTTCTACGAGTCGGTTGCGCCGACGCCGGTCGACGATCCAAAGCTGCTGCTCTGGAACGAACCCCTTGCCGCCGAACTGGGCATCGAGCTGGATCCCGACGCGGATGCCGGCTACCTGGCCGAGGTCTTCTCGGGCAATCGGACCGCCCCGGGCTCAAGTCCGGTCGCGTTGGCCTATGCGGGTCACCAGTTCGGTCATTTCGTGCCGCAACTCGGCGACGGGCGGGCGCACCTGCTGGGGGAACTGACCGACGCGAACGGCATTGCTCAGGACATCCAGCTGAAGGGATCGGGACGAACCCGGTTCTCGCGCGGCGGTGACGGGCGTTGCGGGTTGGGTCCGGCGGTTCGCGAATACATCATGAGCGAGGCCCTGCATGCGATGGGCGTGCCAACGGCCCGGTCACTGGCCGTGGTCCTGACCGGGGAATCGGTCCTGCGCCAGACCGCACAGCCCGGTGCCGTGGTCACCCGCGTGGCGACCAGCCACCTGCGCGTGGGCACCCTGCAGTATTTCGCCGCCCGGGACCAGCAGGAGCAGGTCCAGGCGCTTGCCGATTACGCCATCGAACGCCACTATCCTGGGCTCCAGGACAACGGGCCGAATCGGTTCCTCGGGCTCCTGGAACAGGTGCTGGACCGACAGGTCAGGCTGGTGACCGAGTGGATGCGCATCGGTTTCATTCACGGCGTCATGAACACGGACAACACCGCCCTGTCGGGGCAGACGATCGATTACGGTCCCTGCGCGATGATGAATGCGTTCGATCCGGCAACCGTATACAGCTCCATCGACACGCTGGGACGCTATGCCTTCGGCAACCAACCGGCGATTGCCCAATGGAACATGGCCCGCCTGGCCGAGTGCCTGCTGCCCCTGGTCGACCCGGATCCGAAGGCCGCCGCGGACCGGCTCAATCCGATCCTGCAGTCATTCGCAGACAAGTTTCGGCACAGCTGGTATTCGATGATGGGCCGCAAGCTCGGCATCGACGACTTTGCAGACAGCGACCAGGCACTGGTGGACGACCTGCTGGAACTGATGAAAACGCACGAACTCGATTACACAAATACGTTCAGGAAGCTCGCGCAAGCAGCGGATTCTGAAGACGAAATCCCCGCTTCTGAACTTACGGACTGGATTCCTGCATGGCGGAAACGGGTCAGCGGACAGGAGGGCGGCATCGAGGCGGCACAGCGCCTCATGGCCAAGACCAACCCGGCGGTGATACCCCGCAACCACCACGTCGAGGCGGTACTCGCCGACTGCGCGCAATCCCGAGCCGGCAGCTGTGTTGAGCCGTTTCTCGGCGTTCTCCGCGCGCCCTATGATCCGGGACCCGAAGCCTCGCGTTATCAGGATCCCCCGGCCGACGGCGACCGAGGCTATCAGACCTTCTGCGGCACCTGAATCGCCGCAGCGGCAACCCTTGCCAGTGCGCGGCTGCCACGGCCATGTCGCGCTCTGCCACACCAGACTGTCGATATCCAAATTCCGTCCGGGCCCGATCTTCGGGTTAAAGTAGCGAGGTCGAATCCAGATTGAGGAGGCAACCGTGAACACGGATACCCACCTGCTCAAGGCCGTCCTGGAAATGGTCGATGAACCATTGCTGGTCGTGGACCAGGCGTACCGAGTGCAACGGGCCAGCGCCGCTTTCTGCAAGCTGGTAGGCGCAACGCCTGCCGAAATTGCGGGGGCGCCCTTGAGCTCGGTGATCAAGGTGGCCGAACCGGGTACGGAAGCGGATCTGGTCGAGTCCCTGCGAACCGAGAGTCTATGGACCGGGGACCTGGAACTGGCCGACGGTGATGTCGAACTGGCGACGCTGCACGCCTCTCCGGCGGCCCTCTCCGAATCGGAACGGCTTTGGCTGGTCCACTGGACCTTCGGTGCTCATGCGCACGACACCAACATCGACGAAGTCACCGGCCTTCCGGACCATTCTCTGCTCGATGACCGACTCAGCCAGGGCATCATTGCCGCTGGACGGGTCGAAAAATCACTCGTCCTGGTCCTGCTGGGCATCGAACGTTTCGGCGACATCCGATCGGCGTACGGCAGCCGCTTCTGCGACGAGTTGCTTCGGCGCGTCGTGGACCGCCTGCAACACTGCGTGCGACAAAGCGACACGCTGGCCCGCGACCGCTATGACCGGCTCGCCCTGGTTGCCCAGATCACGGCAGCAGAGGATGCCGTTCTCATCGCGCGCAAGCTGCTGAAGACCATGGCGCCGCCTTTCGAGGTCGAAGGTCGATCGGTGCACTGTCACGCCAACATCGGAATCAGCATCTCCCCGGTCGACAGCAACGATGCGGAAGAGCTTCGTGAGTTCGCCGTGAGCGCGCTCGAGCACGCCGAGGACAAGGGCGGCAGCCGCTACGAGTTCTATTCGACCGAGATGAACTCCAATGCCCGGGAGCGGGTCGAGATTGAAAACCGTCTTCACCACGCCATCGACGCCGGCGAGTTTCTTCTCCAGTATCAGCCCAAGGTCCACGCCGGCACTGGCCGGATCGTAGGCGCCGAGGCACTCCTGCGCTGGATCGATTCGGATGGCAATTATGTATCGCCGGGCGTCTTCATCCCGGTGGCAGAGCAGACCGGCCTGATTGATCCGATCGGCCTGTGGGTGCTGAACCAGGCCTGTCTGCAGAACGCCGAGTGGCAGCGCCAGGGATTGCCGGCAATCAAGTTGTCGGTCAATGTCGCATCGCGTCAGCTTGCGGACCGCCGCTTCGTTTCGAGTGTCGCGGACGCCCTGGCCAAGTCGGGACTGACTCCGAAATTCCTGGAGCTGGAGATTACCGAGAGCATGCTGGTGAGGAATATCGACCGAACGGTCGAACAGTTGCGGGCCATCCGGGATCTGGGCTGCGACATCTCCATCGACGACTTCGGCACAGGCTACTCCAGCCTGAGCTACCTAACGAGGTTCCCCATCACCACGCTGAAGATCGATCGCGCGTTCATTCACGGCATCGAGTCCAGTACCAACACGGCCGAGGTGGCCAAGGCGATCATCGGACTGTCCAAGGGGCTCAGCCTCGAGGTCGTGGCCGAGGGTGCGGAGAGCCTCGCGCACGTGGAGTTTCTGAAGGCGCATGGCTGCGACGCAGTCCAGGGTTATTACTACAGCAAGCCGGTCGATACGGAGGCGTTCGAGAAACTACTCGAGAAGGGATCGATCGAGGTACCCATCGCATGAGCGCGGGAACCGACGAGGGCCTGGCAGCCCGTATCGAAGACCTGGAGGCACGCCTGGCTTTTCAGGAGCAGGCGATCGAACAGCTCAGCGACACGGTCTATCGCCAGGAGCAGGAGCTGACCGCGCTGAAGCGACGGGTGAAGACACTCTCCGAGCGCACCAGTGAAATGGCCGAGCGGCTGGCGGATGCACCGGACGGACACGAGCCACCACCCCACTATTGACTCCGCAGCCCGGCCCCTCCAATTGACCGGAAAGCAAATTTGTGATATAAGTAACTGTTTTTCCTAATTATCTTAAACGGAGGCGCGGTTATCAGTATCAAGACTGGAGATTTCGTACACCACCCCCACCACGGCATCGGCAAGGTCAAATCCATTCGCAAGCGGAGCTTTTCCGGCGATGATCGCTTCGCGGAGATTCACTTCGAGGCAGACGAACTGAAAGTGATGCTTCCTGAGGACGATCTGTCCGAGACCGTTCGCCCGCCGATGCGCCGCAAGCGCGCGGAGAAGCTGTTGGACCATATGCGCGGCTGGAAGGGTAAAGTCGCCGCATCTTGGAAAGCTCGCGCGACGCGGCACCAGAAGAAGTTGGACAGCGGTGATCCCAAGGAATACGCCGAGGTATACAAGAACCTCCGTACTCTGAGACGCGAAGGCAAGCTCAGCGTTGCCGACCGCAAGCATCTCCAACAATCACTCCAGTTTCTCAGCGAGGAACTTGCAATCGCACTGGACAAGACCCTGCCCCAGGCCCGTGGCAAGATCGTCGAAGCCGCCCGAGCCTGAGCCAGGTGGATAGCCGTTGAAAAGCCCCGGCCACGCGTCGGGGCTTTTTCGTTGCCAGAGAGTATGATCTGATCGCCGGCACCCGCCACAGCAACTTCACCGGCCCCGGCAGGCTAATCCCCCGAGTGGCCGCGAAGCAACTCCAGCGCCCAGGATCTTCCCTCCTCGAGCGTTTGAAAGTGGGCGAAGGGGCAGAGGCCTTCGAACATCTCTTCATAAACCCCGCGCATGAGGCTCTCCCCTTCCACCTCTGGAGCGGCAACGTGGACTGCGCCGACGGCGCCGAGGCTTTCGATCATGAACCGGGCAATCTCTCGATGACGTTTGATTGCCTCGTCGGTGCAAAACATCGATTCACGAATGACGCCAACACCCACCCAAGGCCCCCGGGCAGCGAATAGCTCTGCATGGGGCAAGACGATTTCAGCCCAGGCGTCGACAAGTTCACGATTCCAGGGGCCTGAAGCGGTATTGATGAGAAGGGGGAAATCCGCCCTGACCTGAACATCCCCATGAGCAGGAAATTTCACAACCGGTCGATCCCTTAGCGCGCTACACGACGTGAATTATAGTATCGGCGAGGCCTTGTTTCCCGAGCCAGGACCCACGCGGGCTTGCAAGGTCCAGGCTATCGATTGAGCAGCCGGGAAAGCTGGACCTCCGAAATCCCGATATAGGCTGCAATCTGGCGCTGGGGGATGTCCCCGGCGATGTCCGAATAGCGCTCCCGGAAATGCCGGTAACGCTCCAGGGGATCATCGATCAGCAGTTCCCGCTCCCTGACCTCCTTGCGCACCGTCGCCTGCTCGGCCAGCCTCCGGCCAATCCGCTCCCAGCAGGGATGCCGTTCATAGAGCGCTTCGAGCAGCGCATTGGGCACCGCAACCGTAAATGCATCGCTGACGGCCTGAATGGAGAATCCGCAGGGTTCGCCCGTCACCGTCGCGACCAGCGCTCCGAAGACCTCCCCAGGCCGGGCGAAGGCCTTGTTGAACTCTCGGCCGCTTTCGGAGACGTAGAAGAAACGCAGTAATCCCTTGTCCAGGAACCAGAAATGACGCGGGTCATCTCCGGCGGTAACCAGATCCTCGCCACGCCGGAAGGCAGCCGGTTTCAATCGAGCACGGAGAAAGGACCATTCGCGATCCGGCACCGATGCGAGCACGCCGATGGCCTCACGAAATCGCGCGCAGGCTGCTTCGAATTCGCCCTCGCGCATGCTCAACCCGCCAGGGCCGTCGCGCCCGCGCGGCGAGGATCGGCCGCCAGTTCGAAGCCGCGCAGGGGGTGGTGGCTCACCGCGGCGACCCCTCCGAAATAGGCATCCAGCGCGTCGAAGGGGCGCTGGTCATAGTCCAGCCCCGAGACCGGCAGTCCCGGTTCGAACGCCACCACGTGGCGACCTTCGACCCGTTCCACGTGGAGGCGTGGGTGGGCCGTGGCTCGCTCCAGGGACAACCCCAGATTCAGGTGATTGAGAATGACCTGGGCCTGGGCAGTCGTGATCCGATCGGCCCCCGGCGAGCCAATGGCGAGAATGGTCCCGTCGTCGCGCCGGACCACGCTCGGGGCCATATTGGAGTAAAGCCGCTCGCCTGGTGCCCAGGCTTCCAGGCCGCGCCGATTCAGCTCGAGTTCCCCCAGCGTATTGTTCATCCAGATCCCCGTGCCTGGCGGAAGGTCTCCGGAACCATAGCCGGCGGAGGCGGTGATCGAACACGCCGACCCATGCGCGTCGACCGCCGACGTGTGTACCGTGCTGGGTGACAACAGCAATTCGGGCTGTTCCGCGGCGAGCTCGAGCAGCGAACGCGCATCGGCCTCGAGGTCCGCGCTCAGGTCCAGTCGCTCGAAGCGATGATCCAGGGCGGCCACCTGGAGTCGGATCAGGAAGTCGACCTCTGCCGCGCTCCAGCTTTCCACCGGGCGATCCCCGGCGAGGCACAACATGGCGGCCAGTACCGGGCCGCCCAGCGACGGTGGCGGGGACGAGACGACCGTCCAGCGGCCCATGGGCAGACTCACCGGGTCCAGCAGCGCCGCGCGGTAGCCGGCCAGATCCTTGCGTCCCAGGAACCCGCCGGATTCCCGCAGGTGGTCGGCGATCCGGTGTCCCAGCTCGCCGGCATAGAACAGCTCGGCGCCCTCGTCCGCAATGCCTTTGAGGCTCTCGGCGAGATGTTCCACGAACACCGTTTCGCCGATACCCTTCAAGGTCCCGTCGGGATGATGCAACGCCCGGTGACTCGCCGGGTCCAGGCCATAGATCTGCTGATGAACGTGCGTCATGAACCGGTGCGCTGCCGAGGACAGGGGGAAGCCGTTGCGCGCCACCTCGATGGCGGGCCCGAAGAGCTCATGCCAAGGTACCCGGCCGAACCGCTTGGAAGCCTCCGCAAAGGCCGCCAGGATGCCCGGCGTGGCCACGCTCCCCGGACCGATCAGCGTATCCAGCCCCCCACCGTATTCCATGCGGATTCGGGTCAGCTTCGCCTCGTTGGGCCTCCGATCGCCACCCAGTCCCGGCATGGCAACGCCCCCGTCAACCGTCACCGGCGCTCCCTCGGCGGGCCAGATGGTGAGGAACCCGCCGCCGGCGAGCGAGACCATCCCGGGCTCGCTGACCAGCGAGACCAGCGAGCCGGCAATTGCCGTGTCGATGGCGTTGCCGCCAGCTTCGGCAATGGCGGCGCCGGCATCTGCGGCCAGCCGGGAAGTGGTTGCGATTCCGACCTGCATCGGCCCTCCGGCAATGTTGAAAGCCGCATCCTAACAACAACTCCGGGTGCGCGAGATTCCGATAGACTGTGCCGATGAAAAGTTTACCGGCAATCCTCTTCGTCCTTGCCATGCTCTCCGCTTTTGCCAGTTCGGCTCGCATGCATTACTCGGGACAGGTTGCCATCCATCCCAGCGAAGGTTCGCTTGACGCGGAACTCCACGTTTCCATGACCACGTCCAAATCGACACTGGTCTTCCTGCTGAGCGGAGGACTGGAACTGGCAGAGGTCACGGGTAAGGATGTGCAAGGCTTCGATTCTGAGCCGATGGAGCCCGGCGCAACCTGGGATCGCATCACGGTGCGGCTGAAGCCGACCCGCGGGACGGAGGACGTCACCCTTACCTTCCGCTATGGCGGCCAGCCGGTGATGCCGCAAAACGGCATCAACCAGATCAGCTCCGACTGGGTCGAACTCACCCTGGATAGCGCCTGGCACCCGATCCTCGCCACCCTGGCCCACCAGTTTACCCTGGACATCTCGGTCGACCTGCCGACCAATTGGTCTTTCGTCACAAGCGGCAATGCAGTCGTGGCGCGGAACCGTTGGCACATCACCAACCAGATTCCGCAAACGGACATTGCCTTTGTGGCAGCGCCCGGTCTTTCCCGAGAAGAGCGCGGCGGCTACGTGGTCTACCACCGCGACGAGACGCCGGACACGGTCAACGCGGTCTTGGATGCAGCACTGGCGTGTCGTGCCTACCTCGACTCACGTTTCGGCGAAGAGCGCCCGCTTCCCGACGGTCGCTTCGTGATCACCAGCCGTGAGACAGGGGGGTTCGCCCGCAAGAATTTCATTTCCCTGACCCGGGTCGCCGGCCGATCCAAGGAGCGGCTCACTGCCTTCCTGTGCCACGAGCTGGCTCATTTCTGGAGCACCGGCGCCCGACCGCTGAGCGTGGAAAACTGGCTCAACGAGTCTTTCGCGGTCTTCGTCGCAGCGCGAGCCACGCGAGAGATGTTCGGAGAGCATGCCTACAAGGACCAGCTCGCCGATTGGCGCAAACGGGCCGCCGGGCAACCCTCCATCTGGACTCCGGAAGATTCGACGCGTCGTCCGTTCGAAGTCAACTACAAGAAGGGTCCGCTGGCACTCCACCGGCTCGCCGAGCGGATCGGTGAGGAAAGGTTTTCAGGGCTTTTAAGGGAATACATGACGGCGCCGATCAACACGACGCCAGCGCTGCTGGATGCACTGGAGAGACGAACCAATGCTGAGACGCGCAAATGGTTCGAATCGGTTCTGGCAGAAAACGAAGCCGATCCATGAAAACGATTCAGCGCGCCTGGAGAAACGCGAACAGATCTGCTCGCTCCTGCGCCGTAAAATGAGCGAAGCGTCCCCGGGAGACCGAGCTCATGATGCCGACTTCCCGGTCTCCTAGCGCCAGGCCTTCGATCATGAGCTTGTCGAAGGCCTCGGGGCTGTAGGCCTTGGCGATTTCAAGCGAAGGCGCGGCCAGGCCGACGCTCATGCCCGCCAAGTCCGAGCCATGGCACTCGGTACACACGGTCAGCGCCAGATAGCGGCCGCGCGCTACCGGATCGTCGCCCCGCGGAAGTGGTCCTGCGTCGTGTTCGATTCCCGCAGCGGCCAGCGGTTCGAATCCTTCCCGCTGGAAATAGAGCATCATGCCCCGGAGCATGGGGCCGAAGCGTGTTTCGGGGAGTTCCGTGTTGCCTGCAGGCAGGCTGCGCATCCAGGCAATGATCCGTGCCGTATCCCCGTCGGTGAGTCCATTGAACATCTCCGACGGCATGGCGCCGAAAACGCTCGTCCCATCGGGTCGTACGCCGTGGCGGATGACCCGAGCAAGTTCCGCATCCGAATAGTCGTCCGCCACCTGCGACAGGTTGGCCGCGATGACCCGGCTTCCGTCAGGCACCTCGAAGAACACCCGCCCCGCGCCTTCGGGACCATGGCAACCGCCGTTGCATCCCCGCAAGGCAGCCAGCCGCCTTCCTTCCTTGAGGGCCGCCGGGTCTTCGGGGACGGCGATCGGCGTCGCGGCGACTTCGAAGGTCCGGGAAAGCTGCCATTCGGTGATTCCGAAAACGGCCAGCACCGCCAGAAGCCCCAGGACCAGGACACCGCCCAGGGCGATGCCGCACCACTTCAGAAGTTTCTTCAACGCCATTCCCCCGGACGGAATCGGGGGGAAATGGTACCGGATCTAAGAGCCCTAGTCCGCTGCGAGTTGACCGGTCCTGACCGGCTGGCCGACCGCTCGCGCCGCGAACTTCTTTCGATAGTGGCGCTGCCAGATCACGCTGGCCGGGACACCAAGCATCGCCGGGGCCAGCCAGGCCAGGGGTTCATTGGCCAGGGCCGGCGCGATGTTGCGCAAGCCGAAGACCAGGAATGCCGTGTGGGCCGCGATTCCCGCGCCCAACATCGAGCCGATGTGCTGAAAGAGCCACTCCTGGCGGGTCTTCGGCTGCTTGAAGATGAACCGGAAATTGCCGGGAATGCCGGCGAGGCCAAAGATGCTTAGGGCGATCATCAGTGTAACTTCGTAGCGAATGCCGACCACCAGTGTGGCGACCGCAAGACCGAGCGCGACGACGTTTGCGATGATCTCACCGGGGGCCCGATGTCCCGAGTGATCGCCGCGAAGTCGCACGGCCCTGAGTCCGCTGTAGGCCGACACGAAGGTGATCGCGGCCAGGTAGCCCAGCATGAGACCGCCGACGATGCGCAAGCCGGTAATCCCGGACGGCGGAACCTCGGGGTGCGTCGCTGCCGGTGCCAGCAGGGTCATGCACGAGACGATTCCGGCGCTGGCTGCCGTTGCCATCATGGCGTAGGCGAAAATCTTGCCGTAGCGGGTATGATTGCCGCGACGCTTGCGTGCAAAAATCGGAATCCAGAAACTCGTCAGGGCAATCCCGCCGAGAAAGACGTGGATACCCAGCAGCGTTGAAAAGACCGTGTGCAGCATTGTTTCGCTTCCTGACTGAAGATGGGCTTATTGTGTCGAGACACCTGGCGGCACACAGGTCGATCCGGTCATTCCACCGAGTGACCAAAGTCACTGGCTTGCCCATGGGCTCGCCAACTCACTGCGCTGGTCGTAATCTGTGACCATGGACTTTTCCCGCTTCCCCGCGCGCCAGATGGGCCTGCAGATCGCCGGCTTCGGCGCGACCGGTCTGGTGTGGCTTGCAATCGCAGGCTATGGCACGCCATCCGAGCATCCGCTGCTGATTCACCTGGCGATGGCCGTTTTCGCTGCCTGCCTTGCGCTCGACGAACGCCTGCCCCGTTTTCGAGGAGTGCACATGGGCCTGCTTCTCCAGGCCGGTGCGGCTCTCGTGGTGATCTATCTGTCTCGCCATTCGACGGCGCCGATCCTGCTGATCGTGGTCATTGCCCAGGCCCCCTTTTGCCTTGGCGTTCGTGGAACGGTCGCACTCATGGCCGTGGTCAACATCGCGATGCTCATGATCATCTGGAAGGTGTGGGGTGCG
>JAWVZU010000051.1:0-16597 GCA_033722075.1 Lysobacterales bacterium | reverse complement strand
CGGCGGCTGCAGGCCTTTCGGCCGAACGCCCACGGTGACGGCTGGGTCGAACTTGCCGACGGCACCGAATTGCGCTGCTCGCGAACCTATCGTCCCGACGTCCTTGCGGTGTTGGACCCGAGCTAGCCCAAGGTGGCCGGTCCCGTCCGGCCCCTGTTGCCGAAGTTGCCTTTACGCGGGTCCTGCAACCGGGGATTTGGCATGGCGCTTTCTGCGTGCTGGAATACGCGCTGAAGGAGTTCTGGGAGACAACCGTGCGCAAGCTGGCGATCGCAATCATCTTGGCAGTCCTGTTCGGCTGCACCTCGGCACCGAAGAAGGAGTACGTTGCGCCGGAGGATCCTTCGGTGCAGGAGTGCATCGGCGATTGCCAGTCCAACAAGACCCAGTGCGCGGCCTACGCTCACGATCAATACCGCCGTTGCCGTCACGACTATGAATACCGCGAGCGCGTCTATCGCGACTGCGTCGCCCGCGGCGGGACCTTCTGCATCAAGCCCGAATCCTGCAAGCCGCCGCGAACCTCGTACTGCCAGGACCAGTACGACGGCTGCTACCAGGCGTGCGGCGGGATCATCCGGACCATCGAGCCGGAAGCGGGCTAGTTGCTCGCAAGTATTGGGGCAAATGACCTCCCCCTTTTTTGAAGATAAAGGGGGATTGAGGGAGATTGGATTGGAGTAGTGGTCGCAGGCGGCTATACAGGCGCTGGAGCAATCCCCCCGACCGTGCCGCCACAGGCCACACCGTCGACCCCCTTTGTCGAGCAAAGGGGGTGAAAGGCTCGACTGGAGCCGGGGCCGTCGGGAAAATCACCTCCCCCTTTTTGAAGATAAAGGGGGATTGAGGGGGATTAGATTGGAGTAGAGACCCGTGACCCACGTCTCCACAAGCCGTAAAATCGCAACAGCTGTCAAATAGCCGGTTTAGCTCAGCTGGCAGAGCAACTGATTTGTAATCAGTAGGTCGGGGGTTCGAATCCCTCAACCGGCACCAGCCATTGAGGGATGAGAACCCGAGGGTTCGATTAGATCGTCGGGAACGATCTAACGCGACCAGCGTGAGCCCCTTGTGGGCGAGTCCATGGATGGACGGAGCACAAAATCGTCGGGAACGATTTTGAACTGCGCAGCAGGCCCCGGTGGGGCGGAGTGCAGGGACGCACGGAGTAATCCCTCAACCGGCAACAGCCAATCGGCGCAAGCATCGTTTGCCTGGTGAGCCCGGGTGTTCAAACGCGAACTTGCCTAATCGCAGACTTGGCGTAAGCTTTGTCCATGAACGAATTCCTTGCCCTGTGTTTTCCGTTCGTATTTGGTAGTGGTTTCGAAAACAGCCCGGTGTTGCCTCCTGGCCCGATCTATGAGGAAGTCGTCAAAGTGGCGCAGACGGCGGACGCCAGGACCTATGAGGACATCTGGGATGCCTGGGGCCGAAACTCGGGGACGCGCCATATTTCCGTGTCCAACGATCACTACGCGGCGCTTCCGTTCACCATTGGTCCCGCACCCGACGAAGACTTCGCGATCATGATCTGGGACCAGATTTTCCGGTCGCCCACGCAGGTTCGCATTTCGGTCAGCGAGTGTGCCGGTGCACCGAAGGTCGAGACCGCGGTCTCGGAGGGCTGCTATTTCCAGGGGAACGCGGTGTCCGGCTCCTTCGCCATGAAACTCAGTGGCTTACCGGTCGGCTGCTTCCTCAAACCCAATGTCCCCTACTTCTTCGTTTTCTCGTTCATTGACGCCGAGGGAAAGTCGGGCTGTGACCGGAGCCGCTGCTACTGGAACATCAGCGAGAACTGATCTCCCAGCTATCCGCTCGTGCCACGAATGAACTCTTGATCTCCCGTCAACACTTCCATCACGGCTCTGCGCAAAAAATCTAGCCCGTTGCCAAGCTCTAGTGTCCTTTTTGGAAAGGTCGTTGCGTCTCAGTGGTTGCCAGAGCGCCGCCCGCCAGACGAGTCCCGCAGGCAAGGCAAGGCCTGACCCGGCGCTGCGTGCCTTGCTGAGGACTCAGGCCATTGCCTGCGCCGCGCGCCTTGATCCAGGCCTTGTGGAGCATGCTGAGACATAATGAACGTACTAAACAGGACGCTTGGGTATGCGACGGATTTTTTTCCTGCTGGCTTTGATCGGGACTTCCGCTTTCGCGGAACCGCTCGGTACGCTCACCGTCGTGGTCCAAGGTCTGCGATCACAGCAGGGCGAAGTTGCGCTTGCGCTCTATGCGGACGAGGGCAGCTACCGCGAGCGCGAGGGCGAGTTCCGAGCAGGGCGAATCCCGGCCGATTCTTCGGAGATTCGCTGGGAATTGCCGGAGCTGGATTACGCTGAGTACGCTGTGCTGGCCTTTCATGACGTTAACGGCAACGGAGAGCTCGACCTGGATGACCGCGGCCGGCCGACCGAGCCGGTGGCATTTTCGGGTGAGCCCCGGCGCCGCGGAAAACCGCCGCGTTTTCGGCAGGCTGCGTTCGAGTTCGGCGAGCGATCGATGACCCTGGAGTTGGAACTCAGACATCGCGACCGGGCCGACCAAGGAGAAGACTGATATGGACAGAAACGTCGTGATCGTGGGTGCCGGGCCGGGCGGTCTCGCCAGTGCCATGCTGGCCGCCAGGATGGGCTGCAAGGTGACCGTGCTTGAACGAGCCGGCCAGGTGGGCGGGCGGACTTCGACTCTCGAGACGGACGGTTTCCGCTTCGACCGTGGTCCGACGTTCTTTCTCTATCCGGACATTCTGCGCAGCATTTTCGAGGCCTGCGGGCGCAGCCTCGATGATGAAGTCGAGCTGACCCGCCTGGACCCCAATTACCGCCTGGTCTTCGAGGGCGGCGGCCAGGTCGATTCGACCTGCCATGTCGAGCGGCTCAAGGAGCAGATTGCGACGATTTCGCCCGAGGATGCGGCCCACGTCGATGCCTACATGGCTGACAACAAGGTCAAGCTGGATCGTTTTCGCCCCATCCTGGAAACGCCGTTTCTGCGCCATCGGGATTTCTTCAAGCTGCCACTTCTCGAGTTGCTTCCGCTGATGCGGCCCTGGGCCACCGTCGACCGGGATCTGAAGCGCTTCTTCAACGACGAACGCATTCGCCTGGCCTTTTCGTTCCAGAGCAAGTATCTCGGCATGTCGCCCTTCCGGTGTCCCAGCCTGTTCACCATCCTCGCCTACATGGAATACGAATTTGGCGTGTTCCACCCGACCGGTGGCTGTGGGGCCGTGTCCGAGGCGATGGCCCGGGTCGCCCGCGAGATGGGCGTCGAGATTGCCTTGGAGGAACCGGTCGAGGAAATCCTCCTGGATGGTCGGCGTGCCTCGGGCGTGCGGACCAACCGGCGGCAGCTGGACTGCGATGCGTTGATCGTCAATGCGGACTTTGCCCAGGCGATGCATACCCTTGTTCCAGACGGCGCGCGTACCCGCTGGACGGACCGAAAACTGGCGCGCAAGAAATACTCATGCTCCACCTTCATGCTCTATCTCGGGCTCGAAGGGGAATGCCCCGGCCTGGCGCATCACACGATCTTTCTGGCCGACGGCTACGCTGAGCACCTGAAGGACATCGATACGCGTTTCGAGCTGACCCAGAACCCGTCCTTTTACGTCCAGAATCCGTGCGTGACGGACTCGACCATGGCGCCGCCGGGATGCACGGCGCTCTACGTGCTGGTCCCCGTACCGCACATGCACGACAGCATCGACTGGTCCGTCGAGCAGCCGGGTTTCCGGCGCCAGACCCTGCACCAGCTGGAAGAACATCTCGGTATCGAGAACATCGAATCACGAATTCGTGTCGAGCATGTGTGCACCCCCGCGGACTGGGCGGCCGATCTCAACATCTATCGCGGGGCGACCTTCAGCATGGCCCATTCGCTGGACCAGATGCTGAGTCTGCGGCCGCGCAATCGTTTTGAAGACCTCGACGGGGTTTACCTGACCGGCGGTGGAACACATCCCGGTAGCGGCTTGCCGACGATCTTTCAGTCGGCCAAGATCGCCACGGACCTGCTCGCGGAGGACCTGGGTATTGCGGACAGCGAATCATATCCGGCAGCCGTAATGCCGGAAGCACTACAGAAGACCGGCTGAGCCGGCCACGGAGAACGGATCATGAGCAACGACAGGATTATCGTCATCGGCGGGGGTCTTGCCGGCCTGGCCGCGGCCAATACGCTGGCGGCGCGCGGCCATGCCGTGACGCTGCTCGAGGCCAACGACTGGCTTGGCGGAAAGGCGGCGGTGCTGGAACAGGATGGGTTCCGTTTCGATATGGGCCCGACCATCCTCACCATGCCCAAGGTGCTGCAGCGGGTCTTCTCGGAGGCCGGCCGATCAATGCACGATTACCTGGACCTGCGCAAACTGGATCCCCAGTGGCGCTGCTTCTTCGACGATGGCTCGGTGCTGGACCTGGTCGAGGACATCGACACCATGGCCGCCGCCATCGAGAGCTACTCCGATGCTGACGACGCCAAGGGATTCCGCGAGTTCATCGGGGTTGCCGAGCAACTTCATGCCATCTCGGATCGCTTCTTCTTCTGGAAGTCGGTCGAGGACATGAAGGACACCTTCAATGCGTCGAACAGTTTCAAGCTGTCGACCCTGAAAGACGTGATGGCGCTGCGCATGGGGCGGTCCGTCGCTCAGACAATCCGCTCCCATGTCGATGACCACCGTGTGGCCCAGCTTCTGGATCATTTCGTCCAGTACGTCGGCTCCTCACCGTTCGGATCTCCGGCGGTGCTGTGCAGCATCGCTCATATGCAGGTTGCCGAGGGCGTCTGGTATCCAATCGGTGGAACCCGGGCGGTGCCCGAGGCCCTGATCAAGCTGGCGGAAGAGCAGGGTGTCGAGCTGCGCACCGGCTGCGAGGTCAGTCGCGTTCTCGTCGAAAATGGAACCGCCAAGGGCGTCAAGACGGCGGACGGGGAAGTGATCCGGGGCGCCGCGGTGGTCTCGAACATGGACAGTGTTCGGACCATGCGCGAACTGGTTGGCGGAGCGCCTGCGCAACGGTTCCTGAAGCGGCGCAAGCATGAACCGGCCTGCTCGGGTGTCGTCCTCTACCTGGGTCTCGAGGAAGCCTACGAGCAGGTGGCCCACCACAACTTCGTCTTCTCGGCCAGCGCGGAGATCGAGTTCGAGCACATCTACGGGCGCGGTGTTCCGGCGCCGGATCCGACCTGCTATCTGGCAGCACCCGGACGGACCGAAACGGGCGTCGCTCCGGACGGCGGCGAAGCCCTGTATGTGCTGGTCCACACGCCGTACCTTCGACCCGAACACGACTGGCAGAAGATGTTCCCGGAATATCGCCAGGTGATTCTCGACAAGCTGAAGCGTTGCGCGGGCATGAACGATATCGAGGACCGGATCGTCACCGAATCAGCCCTCACGCCTCAGGACATCCACGAGCGCTACCGGGTGCTGGACGGGGCTATTTACGGCCTTGCCAGCCATGGTTTGTTCAATGGCGCGTTCAAGCCCGGAAACCGCTCCCGGGACGTGCAGAATCTCTACCTGGCAGGAGGCGCGGCGCATCCCGGGCCCGGCATGCCCATGGTGCTGATGTCCGGGTGGATCGCGGGAGATACCCTGGACCAGGATGCCCGCAGTGCCGGGTGGACGGAGGCGTCCAAGGCTGCGGAAGCGGTGGAGGCCGAGGTACACTAGCGGCCACAGCAATCCACTTCCGGCCTGCTGAGAAGCCGATGAATACCCCGCCCATTTCGCGCCGGACCCTGAGGTTCTTCACCCGCTACCTCCGGCGCTACTTTGCGCGACACTTCACGGGCGTGCGCATCGCCCTTGATGGCCGGCCGCCCGAGTTCGGCGATAAGCCGTTCATTCTGTATTGCAATCATCCCTCATGGTGGGATCCGATCCTGCTCATGCTGGTTGTGAGCGAGTACTATCCCGGCCGGGACGGCTACGGACCGATCGACTCTGCCGTCATCGATCGCTACAAGTTCCTCGGCCGTCTCGGACTGTTCGGCGTGGATCCCGACAGCCGCACCGGTCTGAGCCGGTTTCTGCGCACCGCGGACGCGATTCTCGCCCGCCCGCGAACGATCCTGGGCATCACGCCGGAGGGCGAATTCCGGGACCCTCGGGCGCGGCCCGTTCGCCTGCAGCCCGGTGTGGCCCACCTGCTGCGACGTCATCCCGAAGTGCCCGCCGTACCGGTGGCGATCGAGTATCCGTTCTGGGACGAGCGGGCGCCGGAAGCCCTGGTGCGTTTCGGCAACCTGATCGAGGCGGACGAGCGCCGGGCAGAGATGCCGGTAGAGGAGCTCAATCGGTACCTCGAGCATCGCCTCGAAGAGACTCTCGATCGGCTGGCAGAGGGCGCCATGGCTCGGGATCCTGCAGCGTTCGTCAGCATCGTAGAGGGCGGCACCGGGGTGGGCGGCATCTATGATGCCGGGAAGCGTCTCAAGGCCTGGCTGACCGGCCGCTCCTTCGATCCTTCCCACGCTGCTGCATCGAAGCGGGGTGAGAAATGACGCTCCTGTGGATCATTTTCATCCTGGCGCTCATCCCGACACTGATGGTCATGATGAACCTGTTCTTCTATCGCCCGCCCGGTCCGGCCGGCCCCGGTGAGACGGACGGCGTTTCGATCCTGATTCCGGCTCGCAACGAGGCGCCTGGGATTCAGGCCGCGGTCCGCTCGGCGCTGGCCGCGAGCGACGGTCCGCTGGAAGTGGTCGTCCTGGATGATGGCTCCTCGGATGGCACCGCCGACCGGGTTCGGGAGCTGGCCGAGGCGGATGGCCGGGTGCGCCTGATTTCCGGCAAGGCGCTGGCCGAGGGCTGGTGCGGGAAGCAATATGCCTGTCGCCAGCTGGCCGGCGTTGCGCGCCATGGCTGGTTCCTGTTCCTCGATGCCGATGTGCGAATTGCACCCGGGGCCGTACCGCGGCTGATCGCCGAAGCGCGCCGGCGCCGGACCGACCTGCTGAGCGGCTTCCCCTACCAGAAGACCGGGACCTGGGGCGAGAAAGCGGTCATTCCGCTGATCCACCTGGTCCTGCTTGGCTACCTGCCGCTGATCGGCATGCGGTGCTCGCGGCGGGTGGCCTTCGCGGCCGGCTGCGGTCAGCTGTTTCTTGCCCGTCGCGAGGCTTACGAAGAGGTTGGCGGTCACGGTGTGATCCGGGAATCCATGCACGACGGCGTACGCCTCCCCAAGGCCTTTCGCACGGCCGGGTTCCGGACCGACCTCGTGGACCTGACCGGCCTGGCCAACTGTCGGATGTACCGGGGGCTGGGTGAACTGTTCCAGGGTTTTGCCAAGAACGCGCATGAGGGCATGGGATCGGCCGGCGCCATCGTTCCGTGGACGGTCCTGCTGTTGGGCGGCCACGTCCTGCCGTTCGTCCTGTCGCTGGCGCTCCTTGGCGATCCCCGGCTCCCGATGGCCCTCACCGCAGTCGGGCTCACGCTGGGCGCACGGGTGATCCTGGCAACGCGGTTTCGGCAGTCGTGGCTCGGCGTGGCCCTGCATCCCGTGGGCATCATCCTCATCGTCGCCATCCAGTGGTACGCCTTGTGGCGGCGAATCCGGGGGCGGCCGGTGGGTTGGAAGGGGCGGGCGCCGGCGTGAACCGCCCGGCTCTCGAGGTCGCTGGTGCAAGTCGCCGCTTCGGAGACACACCGGCCCTGGACGGCGTCGACCTCAGCGTGGCGCCCGGCGAGTGGGTCGCCCTGCTGGGCGCCAACGGGGCCGGCAAGACCACCCTTATGCGAGCCATCGCCGACCGGGTCGCGCTGGACGCCGGCTCGATCCGCCTGGCCGGCAATCCGGCGGGTAGCCCCGAGGCGCGGGAGCGGCTCGGAATCGTGCCTCAGCGGATTGCCATCTATCCCCACCTGAGCGTGCGCGAAAATCTTGCCGTGTTTGCGCGGATTCACGGTGTCCCGCCGGCGCGGCTTCAGGAGCGGGTGTCCGAGGCACTCGACTGGACCCGCCTGGAGGATCGGGCGTCCGACGCCGCGGGCACTCTGTCCGGCGGGATGCAGCGCCGGCTGAACATCGCCTGCGGGATCCTGCACGAGCCGGCCCTGGTGCTCATGGACGAGCCGACCGTCGGCCTGGATGTGCCCAGCCGGGAACAGATCCATCGCCTGCTCAGCGACCTGCGCCATCGCGGCGTGGCCATTCTCGAAAGTACCCACGAACTGGAAACCGTCGAAGCCAGCTGTGACCGGGTGCTGATCATGCGGGCGGGACAGGTGCTGGCCTCGGGCACGGTGGGACAGCTGGCCCAGGCCGGACGGCTAACCCGCCATCGGTGCCGGGTGACGCTGGCGTCGGAGCCGGCGGGGGTGCAACTGCCGGCCGGGTTCCGGCTCCACGGACGCCGGATCGAAGGGCAGGTGGCGTCCATCGCAGCAGACCTGGCGACCCTGCTGGAGGCCATCTCAGACGCTGGCCTGGAGGTGGTCGAGGTATCCGTCGATCCCCCGGATCTGGAAGACGTGTTCGTGCACTTCACCGGCGAACCGGTTGCGGAGCGTCCGTCATGATCCGGGCCATTTTTCTGGTCAGCTGGATGAATCTGGGCCGGGACAGAACCGCGCTCGTGCTGACCTTTCTGCTGCCCATTGTCTTCTTTTCGATCTTCGCCGCCGTGTTCGGCGATCTGGACGAGGCAGGCGCCCAGACCATCGACATCGCGCTGGTCAATCCGAGCCGGGGCGAGATCAGCGCCCAGATGATGGAGCGGTTGGCGGAACAGGGTGAGCTGCAGGTGGTCCTTCGCACGGGGCCTGGCGACGAGAACGGTCGCGAGCAGGCCCTGCAGGCAGTGCTGGCCGGAATTGCCGGGGCGGCGATCGTGCTTCCCGAGGATTTCGATGATGTCATCGACGCAGGCGAAACGGCCCGGGTGGAACTCCTCGCCGATACCTCCAACCCGATCGCCGTCCGGGCCATCAGTGGGCTGCTGAACGCCGCGACGCTGGAAGCGGGCTACCTGCTTGCGGAGGAGGAGTTCGAGAGTCAGCCCGAAGCGGGTCCGCTGGATATCGTCGTGGTCGACGCCATCGGCCGGGGCGAAAAGCGCCCATCGATCGCCTATTTCGCGGCCGGTCTGGGCGTGTTGTTCCTCCTGTTCTCCATGAGCAACCGCAGTGCCCAGTTCATCGACGAACAGGAGACGGGTGTGCTCGAACGCCTGCTGACGAGTCGTCTGGGGATCAATCGCCTGCTATTCGGCCGCTGGCTTTTTCTTCTTACGCTCGGCGTGTTGCAGGTTACCGTGATGTTCATCTGGGCGGCGTTGGCCTTCGGGCTACCGCTTTGGACCGCAGGGCATCTTGCGGGCTTTGCGGTGATCACGCTGGCGACCGCCGCTGCGGCCGCGGCCTTCGGCATGATCCTCGCGTTGCTTTGCCGCAGCCGTGAGCAGCTGGTCGCCACCTCCATGGTGGTGGTCCTGATCCTTGCCGCCCTCGGCGGCAACCTCTTCCCGCGTTTCCTGATGCCCGAACAGATGCAGACGCTCGGCCGCATCACCTTCAACGCGTGGGCCCTGGACGGTTATCAGAAGGTGTTCTGGTACGACAGCCCGGTGAGCGGGCTCACCCCCGAGCTCGCGGTCCTCGCGGGAACGACGGTCGTGTTTCTACTGATCGCCCGTCTTCTGGCGCGCCGCTGGGAGCGGGTGTGACCGCCGGCCTTACCAGCGTTGCGGCTTCTTCCACACAAGCGCGGGTTATCTCCCCTCTCCGCCTCTGGGGGAGAGGGGTCGGGGGTGAGGTGGCAAAGAAGCCGCTGGCGCGGAAGAGCGGATAACAGGAAAACGGGAAAGACAGGAAAAGACCGCTGTGCGGGACCAGAGCGGAACCGTGAAGACATGGAGACGTGAAGCGTTCTAATGCGTACGCGGCGTACGCCGAACTGGACATGTGCTGGCGCGGAAGAGCGGTCAACAGGAAAACGGGAAAGACAGGAAAGGGATCGCTTTCGCGATATGCAGAAAAACCGCTTGTCTCCCCTCTCCGCTCCCGGGGATAGAGCGGTCAACAGGAAAACGGGAAAAGCAGGAAAGGGATCGCTTTCGCGATATGCAGAAAAGCCGCTTGTCTCCCCTCTCCGCTCCGGGGAGAGGGGCTGGGGGTGAGGTGGAATCAGTCGTCGACGATCTTGAGGTTGCTGAGATCGAACTTCGGTTCTTCAGCCTTGGGCTTGGCGTCCAGTGGTTCCTCGATTTCCGTGGCGCTGAGGCCGCTGGTATCGATTTCCTTCGGGGGTGGGCGAGGCGATTCGTCGACGATCGCATCGGGTTCGGCCATGTCCAGGTCCGAGACATCGATATCGGGCGGCGGCGGCCGTTCGCTCGAGTCCAGGTTGCCCTCGATCTCGGACGACTCCAGGTGACTGGTATCGATCTCTTTCGGTGGTGGCCTGGGTGATTCGTCGACGGTTACGCCGACCTCCGACATCGTCAGGGCGCTGACGTCGATCTCCGGCTCCGGGACTTTTTCCGGCTTGACGATCTGAGCACCCGGTTCGGCAATCCCTGTGTCTCCAATCTCGTCTGTCGCTTCTTCGGATGGGGTCTCCTCGCCTGGTTCAGACTTCTGCGCGGCAGGCGCCATTTCGAGAGCATCCGAATCACCGTCATCCTCCGTGCCCTCGTCGCCGGATTCGGTATCACTTTCGTCGATCTGGAAACTGGCGCGCCCGGAATCGGCCTTCTCGGCGGGCTTCTCTTCGGTCGGTTCGTCGATCTGGAAGCTTGCGCGGTTGGCGCTCGGTGCCGACGCCGGTTCCGGTTTCGGCTTCGGAGGCTCAGGAGTGGGTGCGATATCCCGCTGTTTTACTACCGCGACGATGGCGCCGGCCTTGCGCAATACCTCCCGATACTTGTCCGCCTTCTCTTTGTCGAGGTTCCGTTTAAGAACGACTCGGGAACCTCGAAACAGCGCACCGGCCTTCTCCGGGGAGATTTTGAAGAGCTTTGCGATGTTGTTACGGACGACATCCTCGGAAAATCCCGATGCGAGCTTGCCTCTGAAGACGACGTCATAGCGCATGGTGTAATGGTATTCGGCTTGACCGCTTGTGCAAGTAGTCCACAGTCCTCACAAATCTGTCACAAGCTAAGTATTTGCGTAATCTTTTGTCGAGTCAATCAAGAATTGCCACATAATCCTTTGATTTTTCTTTATTTCGTGGTTGTCTAATAATCGGCCTCGTGATGCCGGCTTCGACGGTCGTTCCGTCGAGAGGTTTCGCCACGAAAGCTATCCACTGAGTTATCCACAACCCTTGCAGGGTTTTTATGTCCCGAAAATGAGCCACTTGCTGGCCGAACGCGGCGTGATCCGGGATTCAGTCCCCGATTTATCGCCGATCCGGATTCTCGTCGGAATCGCGGTCGGCCCGCCGAGCTGACAATTGCGGTGGCCGGAGGTGTTATACACATCGCGCATCCAGTGTCATGCGACCTTCAAATTTCTGCAACACTCACGCGCTTTCATCTCCGAAGAGCAACGTAACATATTGATTTTACTATTAAAAATCGCCTTGTTCAAATTTTAATCAAACTGTAGAATCTGACGAGATCAGGCCGTTTGACCATTCCCCCGGCCGGTTTCTACACAGACTTATCCACAGATTCTGTGGAAAACGGTGGAAAAGCAAAATCACCCAATGACTTGCGGCGATAACCGAAGTGCTTCATGAGGTTTGCATCGTAAGTGTGACTTCTGGCCTGGTCACCGCCCGATGCCCGGAACGCGCGTCGTGAGACGCCGCCGCCATACGCTGGAAACCTGCGCCTCGGCAAAGGGGTTGGTCGTGGTGGTCGACGTTCTTCGGGCCTATACCACGGCATGTGTCGCCTTCGCCCGCGGCGCGGCCTCGATCGCCCTGGTGGATACCGTCGATCGGGCCCGGGAACTGCAAGGGCAACGGTCGGGCGCCTTGACCGTCGGTGAAGTCGATGCGCTGCCGGTCCCGGGCTTCGACTATTCCAATTCGCCGGGCCAGTTGTCCAAAGCCTCGCTGGAAGGCCGGGAACTGATCATGCGCACGAGTTCGGGGACTCAAGGCGTTGTTCGAGCCCAGGCGGCTGATCTCGTTCTCTGTGCTGCGCTGGCCAACGCAACCGCAACGGCAAGACGAATCAACGAGTCCGGCGGGGCATGCTCCTTTGTGATTACCGGCGAGCGCCCGGGAGCCCCGGCGGACGAAGACGAAGCGTGTGCCGACCTGATCGAGACGATGATCGATGGCGGCGAGGCGAATTTCGCCGAGGCCGCGTCTCGGGTTCGTAACGCGGCGCACGCGCGAAAGTTCAGCGACCCCGCCAGACCGGAGTTTCCCGCGGAAGACCTGGAATGGGCGTGCCGCATCGACTGGGTGGACTTCACGCTCGAGGCGCAGTCCGGGCCGCTGCCAAGGTTGGTCGCGGTTCCGTCCTCTACCCACCTCACCCCTAACCCCTCTCCCCGGGGCGGAGAGGGGAATCAGTAAGGAGAGCGGTGCGCGGATCGCAAATGGGCGGAGAGGAAAGAAAAACCTGCTCAGTGCAAGTTGGCAGGCAATGGGGCAAAGCGGAGGTTGACCACACCGCTGCAGGCCGGAGGCGATTGGGATAGCCCCTCGCCCCTCGAGGGGAGAGGGGTTAGGGTGAGGGGCAAGAAAGGCTCAGATGCCGATCGAACTCAGGAAGTTGAGCAAGCTGCGGATTGCCCCGGCGATTTCCGGATGTTCCACCTCGAACTCCACCGCTTCCTCGCGCAGTTCGTCCACCAGTTCCTGCTGGTGATCTTCTTCCAGGTGGCCTTCGAGGCGACCGTCGATGTTCTCGACCAGCCGCTCGAGACGTTCGCGCTTTTCGGGATCCGCGACGTCGGCCTGCTCGAGTTCCGACTTCAGCTGCTGGACCAGTTCCCGGACATGGTGGGGCGTATTGTGTTCCACAGTTTTAAGCTCTCCGGCTACTCGTTTCGATTGTAGCTCAGGTTCGGTGCTCCCATAAAAAACGGGCGCCCGAAAGCGCCCGTTTCAGGGTGGGAGATGAGATCCGGATCAGGCGGCTTCCTGAGCCTCTTTTTCGCCTTCGATCAGCTTCGAGGGCTTCCCGCCGGTGATCTCGATCGTCTGCGGCTTCATCGCCTCCGGCACTTCGCGGAACAGCTCGATGTGGAGCAGACCGTTCTCCAGCTTGGCGCCGGTCACGCGCACATGATCGGCCAGCTGGAAGCGACGCTCGAAGGAGCGCTCGGCGATTCCGCGATACAGATACTCGCGCTCATCCTTGCGATCGGTCTTGTTGCCGGTCACGGTGAGCTTGTTCTGCTCGGAAGTGATGTCCAGGTCGTCCTGGCTGAAGCCAGCCACGGCCATGGTGATCCGGTACTTGTCCTCGCCCACGACTTCGATGTTGTAGGGCGGAAAACCGCCGGACTCGGCCTGTGACGGATTGTTCAACATGTTGGCCAGACGCTCGAAGCCAACACTGGTACGAAACAGGGGTGAAAGGTCGAAAGTGGTCATTACACTATCCTCCAGTTGAAGCAATGTGTTTTAGGCGGCCCATCATCAGATCGGGCCTGATTTTGAAACCGGCTCAACCGGTTTCTCCGTGCGGCCCCTGCTCGAGGCGACCGCAGTCAGAAAGATGGGTATGTCGAGCAATTTTTCAAGGCCGTCCGGGGCGAAGAAAGCACGATTTCTTCACCTCCCGTACGCATGCTCGAAGCGCTGGCGGCGCGAGACTGCCCGATCTGGTATCGTTCGCCGCCTCGTGGTCATCTTTTCACGGAGTCACCATGTATCGAATTGCCACCTTCATCACGCTGGTTCTCGCCGCCGTATCGGCATCTGCAGCTGACCTGGAGCGTGCCCGAAACATCGCTCACGAAGCGCTCATCGCCGACACGCACATCGACGTGCCCTACCGCGTCACCGAGGCATGGGTTGATGTGACCCGGTCTACGGAAGGTGGTGACTTCGACCTGCCGCGCGCCCGGGCCGGCGGCCTGGACCTGCCGTTCATGTCCATCTATGTCCCCGCATCGAAGGAAACCGAGGGCGGTGCCTATCAGTTGGCCAACCAGCTCATCGACCACGTCGAGGCGCTGGTGGCACGAGCACCGAAGGACTTCGCCGTGGCCGTTTCCACCGAGGACGTGACACGCATCGTGGGCGACGGAAAAATCGCCCTGGCCATGGGCATGGAGAACGGCTCGCCGATCGAGGGGGACCTGAGCAAACTGAGGCACTTCCATGAGCGCGGCATCCGTTACATAACGCTCGCTCACTCCAAGTCCAACCACATTTCCGATTCGTCCTACGACGATACGCGGATCTGGAATGGCTTGAGCCCCTTCGGCAAGGCCGTGGTCACCCAGATGAATCGCCTCGGCATGATCGTGGACGTATCGCACCTGTCCGATGCGGCATTCGAAGACGTCATCGAGATCAGCACTGCACCGGTCCTCGCCACACACTCATCGGCGCGCCATTTCACACCGGATTTCGAGCGCAACATGAGCGACGAGCTCATCAGCAAGCTTGCGAAAAACGGCGGCGTGATCGCCATCAATTTCGGTTCCGCTTTCCTCACCAGGACCGCCAACGAGTACAGCCAGACGTATTGGGACGCGCGCGATGCCTTCGAAGAGGAGCACGGCCTGGAGGACGGCAACCCGGAATTGGAGGCCTTCGCCAAGGCTTATCGCGAGGAAAACCCGTATCCCTATGCGGAACTCAGCGATGTGCTGGATCACATCGACCACGTGGTCAAGCTCGTGGGTGTGGACCACGTAGGCATCGGCTCCGATTACGATGGCGTGGGCGATTCTCTGCCGGTCGGCCTCAAGGACGTCTCGTCCTATCCCAATCTCGTGGTCGGCCTGCTGGATCGCGGCTACTCGGAGGAGGACATCCGCAAGATCCTGGGTGGCAACGTGATGCGGGTCTGGAGGGCGGTCGAGGCCGAAGCAGCCAAGTACCACTGATCGCTCAGGCTGAAAAAGCGGTGAACAGGAAAACAGGAAAAGCAGGAAAAGGGATCGTGCTGCAAACGGCTGGCAATCAGAAGAGACGAATTTGAACGGCACCCCTTATGGCATGCCTCCCTGTTGCCGCTTTAGCCATCGCGGAAGCGATACTTCCCTGTCCTTCCTGCTTTCCTGTTGACCGCTGTTAACCGCGGCAGCGGCCAGACAGCCTTGTACAACCGGGCGGATTCGCTAGACTGTACGAGCTATGACGCGAACTACCGAGCCAAACTAGCGACTCCGCGCAGCGAGTACCTCGATCGAAGGGCGCGCTGGCGCCCTTTTTTGTTGGCAGAAATTTCAGAGCAGGACCATGGTGCAGATTACGCTTCCCGACGGCAGCAAACGCGAATATGACCAGCCGGTGACGGTCGCCGAGGTGGCGCAGGACATCGGCCCCGGCCTGGCCAAGGCGGCGCTGGCCGGACGGGTATCGGGCAGGCTCGTCGATACCGGCTATGAAATCGACGAGGACACGGACCTGGCCATCGTCACCGATCGGGACGAAGATGGCCTGGAAATCATCCGCCATTCCACTGCCCACCTATTGGCCCAGGCCGTGAAGCGTCTCTATCCCGAGGCCCAGGTCACCATCGGCCCGGTCATCGATGACGGGTTCTACTACGACTTCTCCTACGAGGAGGGCTTCTCCAGCGAGGACCTGGAGAAGATCGAGGCCGAGATGGAGCGCATCGCCAACGAGTCCATCGACGTCAAGCGAACCGAGATGGATCGCGACAAGGCGGTCGAGTTCTTCCGCGACATGGGCGAGGAATACAAGGCGGAAATCATTGCCAGCATTCCGTCCGACGAGCCGATCTCCCTCTATCGTCAGGGCGATTTCATCGACCTGTGCCGAGGCCCGCACGTGCCGAACACGGATCGCCTCAAGGCGTTCAAGCTGACCAAGGTCGCCGGCGCTTACTGGCGCGGGGATTCGGACAATGAAATGCTTCAGCGCATCTATGGCACGGCCTGGCGCAACAAGAAGGAGCTCAAGGCCTACCTGCATCGCCTGGAAGAGGCTTCCAAGCGCGACCACCGGCGCCTGGGCACCCAGCTGGACCTGTTTCACCTTCAGGAGGAAGCGCCGGGGATGGTCTTCTGGCACGACCACGGTTATCGCATCTGGCTGGCGGTCGAGAATTACATCCGCGACAAGCTGCGGGACAACGGCTATCAGGAGATCAAGACGCCCCAGGTGGTCGACCGGTCCCTGTGGGAACGGTCGGGACACTGGGACAAGTTCGGCGACAACATGTTCACCACCTCATCGGAGAACCGCGACTACGCGATCAAGCCGATGAACTGTCCGTGTCACGTGCAGATCTACAACAAGCAGCTGCACAGCTACCGGGATCTGCCGCTGCGCATGGCCGAGTTCGGCTCGTGCCATCGAAACGAACCGTCCGGTGCGCTGCACGGCCTGATGCGGGTGCGCAACTTCACCCAGGACGACGCCCACATCTTCTGTACCGAGGATCAGATCACCGAGGAAGTGGTCCGTTTCCAGGAACTGCTGTTCGAGGTCTACCGCGACTTCGGCTTCGAGGACGTGATCGT
>JAWVZU010000050.1:0-16888 GCA_033722075.1 Lysobacterales bacterium | reverse complement strand
TGAACACCGGCGCCAATGCCGGCTCGCCGGTCAGCATCGACACCCTGGAGATCTACGTGCCCACCGAGCAGCGCTGGCGCCGCGCCCCGGACCTGCCGATCGCCCTGCACGGCATCGGCGGCGTGGCGCTGCAGGGCCGGCAGTTCATCGCCGGCGGATCGGAGATTGCCAACTCCGTGGTACCGGCCGGGCGCACCTTCATTTATCAACCGGCGGCAAGGTAGCACGAGTTACTCGCCGGGCTTGTCAGTTTTTGGATCTACTGAATCAACCCAGGATACGTTTCAGCTGAAACGCGCAGAGACTCGAGATGTTCAACGTAACTTATTGATTTAGTATTTTCTGTTAGCAACCCGGCTCGGCCCGACCGCAAGGGAGAGAGAAATGGTGCCGGTGGACGGATTCGAACCCGGTTCGGCCCCTACCCTCGATCCCAGGCGCATGAGACCAACCCGAACCGACGCGCATAAGCGTTAGGTCGCAGACACCACGCGAAAACCGGCGGGGATCCTCCACTGGCGCCACTGGAACGGTCGAGCGGAGCGAGACTAGTGGGAAGTGGTGCCGGTGGACGGATTCGAACCGCCGACCCACGCATTACGAATGCGTTGCTCTACCACCTGAGCTACACCGGCAAAGGGAGCGGGAGTATAGTCAACGCCAGCGCTTGCGACAAGCACTGCCGGGCCCGCCTTGGCGCTTGTCCGAACCCTGCCCTCGGCCTACCATGCAGACTTCAAGGGGAAAGGGGAATTGTCATGCGGTTTTCGATCGCCACCGTGTTCCTGTTCGCGTCGTGCCTCGCTTCCGCGCAGATCGACGAGGAAGTCAACTCCATCACCATTGCCAATCTCACCGGCAACCAGATGACGTTCCTGTTCGCCTCGCCCAGCGATAGCGAGTACTGGGGGCCGGATGTTCTGAACGCGACCTCGGTGCTAGACCACGGTTATGAGCTGGCGCTCTTCGTCCACTACCCGGACCAGTGCAACCAGTTCGACTTCCTGGGTATCGACGCAAACGGGACGCGTTACGAGCTGGGCGGGCAGCAAATCTGCGACGGCAACCCGGTCACGGTAACGCTCACACCGGCGGCCGCGACCGGCCAGCAGAGTGATTTCGCACGAATGAACATCGAACTCCAGAACCTGACGGATTCGACCATCGCCTACCTGTTCGTATCGCCAGCCGATTCGAGCATGCTGGGCGTGGACATGCTCACCGCCGGTTCAGTCCTGGATCGCGGGCGGAGCCTCGTTCTTGTGGTGCCGCGGGAGGATCGCTCGGTGGAGTACGACGTGCAGGCGTTTGGTGATGACGGGAGTCAGTACGTGTTCAAGATCGAGCTGTCCATCAGCGGTACGGATGACACGATCCGGTTCCTGATCGAGAACTCGGACCGGGTCGACTAGAACGTCACCCCAGCACCTCACTCCCGGCCCCGATCGCCAAAGCGGAGAGGAGAGCATTCAGCTGCAGGAAGAGAAACCATTTCACGCGTTTCATGGCTTTCATGGTCCCGCTTTTCGCTTTGATTCGCGTCAGCGCTCCGAATTTCCTGTTTTCCTGCTTTCCTGTTTATCGCCCTGATTCTCTGATAAAAAGCTAATTAATATCAACGATATAGCGCCGATACTTATTGCAGAATCTGCGATATTGAAGGCGGGCCAGTGCCACTGCTGGTAGTACACGTCGATAAAATCCACCACGTACCCCAGCCGCAGCCGATCGATCAGGTTGCCGACGGCACCGCCGATGATCAGGCTGAGCGGAGCGGCGGTCGTCCAATCACTACGAGGCGTGCGCTTCAGCCATACGGCCAGAACCGCGGTGACGACGATCGCGATGATGGTGAAGAACCAGCGCTGCCACCCGCTGTGGTCGCTCAGGAAGCTGAACGCCGCACCATAGTTGTGCAGCAGTGTCCAGTTCAGTCCCCACATGACCGGGATGCTCTCGTAGAGATTCATCTGGGTGACGGCGATCCATTTGGTCAGCTGATCCAGCACGATGACCACCGCGGACAGCAGCATCCAAGGAAGGGCACCTACCCTGTCTCCAGCCTGAGCCCCCTCAGGCAAAATGGCGAGTCTCACCCTTGCCCTCGACGTTCACCACGCAGCGCCCGCACAACTCGGGATGCTTGGAGACCATCCCGACGTCCGCCCGATGGTGCCAGCAGCGGGTGCACTTGTCATGCTCCGTCGGCCCGACCACCACCTTGATCGCGTGGCCTCCCACCTCGCCGTCGACCGCACCCTCCGGCGCCTCATCCAACGGGTGGATGGATGCCTCGGACGTGATGAAGATGAACCGAAGCTCGTTGTCGATCGGCTGGATTCGCTCGTGCAACGCCTGCGGCAGAAAGACCTGGGCCGTCGCCGCCAATGACGAACCGATCCGGCCCTCCTTGCGAAGACGTTCCAGCTCCCGGCTGACCACCTCGCGAATTCCGCGGAGGTCATCCCAGACTCCGCGGTTGAAGGTCACGTCGTCCGGCAACGGTTCCAGGCCTTCATGCCACTCGGCCACGAAGACCGTATCGCCGCGTTCCCCCGGAATCAGCGGCCAGATTTCCTCGGCCGTGAAGGACAGCAGAGGGGCGATCCAGCGGGTCAGGGCTTCGAGGATGTGATACATGGCCGTTTGCGCCGACCGGCGCAGGGCCGAATCGGTCTGGCAGGTATAGAGCCGGTCCTTGATCACGTCGAGATAGAACGAGCCCATGTCCACGGAACAGAACTGGTGTACGCGCTGGTAGATCAGCTGGAACTGGTAGGCCTCGTAGGCCTTGATGACGTCCTGCTGTACCTGCAGCGCGCGATCCATGGCCCAGCGGTCCAACGGAAGGCATTGCTCCGCCGGCAGGAGGTGCCGGTCAGGATCGAAACCGGACGGCGGCAGCGGATCCACGCCACCCTGCAGGTTGCCGAGCAGAAAGCGTGCCGTGTTGCGCACGCGTCGATAGGAATCGGCCACCCGCTTCAGGATTTCGTCGGAAACGGCCATCTCGTAACGATAATCGGCTCCGGCGACCCACCAGCGAAGGATGTCCGCGCCCAGGGTTTTCATGATGTCCTGGGGCGCAATGACGTTGCCGACCGACTTGGACATCTTGCGACCTTCCGCATCGACCGTGAAGCCATGGGTCAGAACCTGGCGATAGGGCGCCCGGCCGTGCATTGCCACGCTGGTGAGCAGGGAGGAATGGAACCAGCCCCGGTGCTGATCCGAGCCTTCCAGGTAGATGTCCGCCGGTTCGCGCAGTTCCGGTCGCCGCGCCAGGACGCAGGCGTGCGAGACCCCCGAGTCGAACCAGACGTCCAGGATGTCCGTGACCTTCTCGTAGTCGCCCGCCTCGTCTCCCAGCAGCTCCGACGGTTCGAGGTCGTACCAGGCTTCCACGCCGCCGGTTTCGATGCGGTCGGCAACCTGGCGCATCAGGGCAGCCGAATCCGGATGCGGAGCGCCGGTGGTCGCATCGGCAAACAGCGGGATCGGCACGCCCCAGGTGCGCTGGCGCGAGATGCACCAGTCGGGCCGATTCTCGATCATCTTGGCAATCCGCTGCTGGCCCCAGTCGGGCACCCAGCGAATGCCGGGAATCTCCTCCAGCGCCTGCTTGCGCAGACCGGCCTTCTCCATGCTGATGAACCACTGGGGCGTCACCCGGAACGCGGTGGGTGATTTATGCCGCCAGCAATGGGGGTAACTGTGCGGATAGTCCACATGGTGCAACAGCGCGCCCCGGTCGGAGAGCACCTCCAGGATGTGCTCGTTGGCCTTCCAGACGCCCTCCCCTTCGAACAGCGGCGCTTCTTCGGTGAACGTTCCCTTCGGGCCCACCGGGTTGAGGACCGGCAGATCGTACTTCTCGCCAACCTCGAAGTCCTCCTGACCGTGCCCGGGGGCGGTGTGCACACATCCGGTGCCTGCGTCGGTGGTAACGTGCTCCCCGAGGATCAGCGGCACGACCCGATCGTAGAACGGGTGGCGTACCCGGCCATGCTCGAGTTCCTCCCCCTTGGCCCGGCCGACGACCTCGAAGTCGTCCACGCCGTAGCGGGCCATCGCGGAAGCGGCCAGTTCGTCGACCAGCACGATGAGACGCTGCGAATCCAGCCGCACCAGCACGTATTCCAGCTCGGGATGGAGGGTGATGGCCTGGTTGGCCGGCAAGGTCCAGGGCGTGGTGGTCCATATTGCGACTTCGACGTGTTCGCCCGGCTTCGGCGTGTACCCGAGTCGCCGCGCGAGTTCCGGGCTGTCTACCGCCGGAAACCCGACATCGATGGCCGGCGACACCTTGTCGCGATACTCAATCTCGGCCTCGGCCAGCGCCGATCCGCAGTCGAAGCACCAGTGCACCGGCTTGACGCCCTGGTGCAGGTGCCCGTTGTCAACGATGGTCGCCAGGGCTCGAACGATGTCGGCCTCGTACCGGAAGTCCATGGTGCGATAGGGATTGTCCCAATCCGCGAGGCCGCCGAGGCGCTTGAAGTCCTCGCGCTGTCGGTCGATCTGCTTCTCCGCAAACTCGCGGCACTTTGCCCGAAAGGCGGCCACGTCCAGCTTGCGCCCAACCTTGCCGTGCTTCTTCTCGACCTGGTGTTCGATGGGCAGCCCGTGGCAGTCCCAGCCCGGCACGTAGGGCGTGTGATAACCGTCCATCAGGCGCGACTTGACCACGATGTCCTTGAGAATCTTGTTGACCGCGTGACCGATGTGGATGGCGCCATTCGCGTACGGCGGACCGTCGTGCAGGATGAACGTCGGCCGCTCCCGGGTCGCCTCCATGATCTTCTGGTAGCGCCCCTCTTCCTCCCACGCCTTGAGCATCTGCGGCTCGCGCTGGGCCAGGTTCGCCTTCATGGCGAACGGGGTCTTGGGCAGATTGATCGTGTCCTTGTAATTGTTACTCACAGGTCGTCACTTTTCCTGATTCAGGCGGCCAGCAGGGCGCGGGCCCGGGCCGCGTCACGGTCCATTTGCTTGATCATGGACTCGACGTTTTCGAAGCGTTCTTCCTCGCGAAGCTTGGCGACAAAGCGCACGTCCAGGTGCGCACCATAAAGATTGCCCTCGAAGTCGAACAGATGCACTTCGAGGAGCGTCTCCCCGGTCTTGGCCACCGTCGGGCGGCATCCCAGGCTGGCGACGCCACGGCGGCCCTCGAAATCCGGGCCATCGACGATCACCGCGAAGATGCCGTGCACCGGCGGCCGGCGGCGGCGCAGCTTGATATTCGCGGTCGGATAGCCGAGCCGGTGTCCCAGCCGGCTGCCGCGAACCACGCGACCGTAGATCGTATACGGCCGCCCAAGCAACTCCTCGGCGAGCTCGAAGTCCGAATTCGCCAGGGCCTCTCGCACCGCGGTGCTGCTGACACGCGCGCCGTCACGGGTAACCGTCGGTGCGATCCCGACGGTGAAGCCAAAGCGCTCGCCGAGCTTTTCCAGCACACCCGTATCGCCTTCCCGTCCTCGCCCGAAGCGAAAGTCCGATCCGACGATCACGTGCCGGGCATTCAGCCCATCGACCAGGATGCGCCGAACGAACGTCTCCGCCGACATGTTCACCAGGGCCGCGTTGAACCGGCAAAGCCAGACAACGTCCGGTTCGAATTGGCGCAGGATGCGCAGGCGCTCGCTTGCGCTGTAGATGCGCGCCGGCGCCTGGTCTCCGGCGAAGTACTCGCGAGCCAGGGGCTCAAAACTCACCACCGCCTCCGCCAGGCCGCTGCCGTGCGCGGCCGCTTCGACGGACGCCAGCAACGCCGCATGACCGCGGTGCAAGCCGTCAAAATTGCCCACGGTGACGACACTGCCGCCGGGGCAGAGATTGCGGTGATCGAGATCGCGGACCAGCCTCATGATTCATCGTGCCCGAACGAAGCGGCGCAGTATAGCAAGGTTGTGGGCAAAGTAGGTTCGAGCTTTATCCGCGGTCCAGCAGATCCGCCAGCCGATACCGGCCCGGGGCCTTTCCCTGCAGATAGCGGGCTGCGGCGAGTGCGCCGCGAGCAAAAACGGTGCGATCGTGCGCCGCGTGGCGGATCTCCAGGCGTTCCCCATCCAGGGCAAACAGGACCGTGTGCTCGCCCACGATGTCCCCTGCCCGGACGGCGGACACGCCGATCTCGTCAGGCCCGCGCTCCAGGCCGGTCCCCGATCGGCCGCGGACTACATTGTCCGGGAAGTGGACATTGCGCGCGTCGGCAGCAATGCGAGCCAGTTCAAGCGCCGTACCGGAAGGCGAATCCTGCTTGTGCCGGTGATGCGCCTCGATGACTTCGATGTCGGCCTTGCCGCTCAGCGCCCGACTGGCTTGAGCCACCAGCTGGTAACAGAGCTGGATGCCCAGGCTCATGTTCGCCGCCCAGAGCACCGGAATTTCCGCAGCCGCAGCGTCCAGCGCCTGGTGCTGCCGGTCACCCAGGCCGGTGGTGCCGCTCACCAGCGGGACTGTCGCACCACGACAGGCTTCCAGAGCCGCTTCCAGCCCTTGCGGCGTGGAAAACTCCACGGCCACATCACAATTCCCGGTGAGTCTCGACGCGCACAGGACACCGATCGGGCCCAGCCCGGCCAGCAACCCGGCGTCTTCGCCGTTCGCTTCGCTATCGGGTGAAACGATGGCCTCCGACAACGCCAGATCTTCGGCGGCGTGGATCAGGCCGATCAGAGCCTTGCCCATTCGCCCGGCGGCGCCGATCACTGCCACATTCGTCATCGCTTTACAATGAGATCCGTTGGTTTGAATTCGCACGGTAGCAAGCCGGCCGGGCAGTTTGAAGATGGTAGTCGCAGTGCCCGCCAATGTTTCGGCCGATTTTGCGTATAATCGCCACCGGTCTGAATAAGAGGCAGCCCGACTGCCCGCTCACCCGGAGTTCGAAAAACCATGCCAGCCAAGGTTCCCAACGGTGCTTCCCGCGGATACATCATTCCCATCGGCGGCGCCGAAGATCGCGTCGACAACACGGAAATCCTGAAGCGATTCATCAACATCTGCGGGGACGAACCGACGGTGGCGGTCATTCCCACGGCGTCGGCCCTGCCCGAAACAGGCCCCGAGTACATGGATATCTTCCAGTCGCTCGGCGCCCGGCGCGCCATCGTGATGAATCTGCGAACCCGCGCAGACTGCGATTCGGAAGAAACGCGCAAGATCCTGGATTCGGTGGACGGCGTGTTCATTACCGGCGGCAACCAGCTGCGCCTGTCGACCACGCTCGGCGGCACGCACGCCGCCCGCATGCTGCGCTCCCGCAATGCGGCCGGAATGCCGATCGCGGGCACCTCGGCCGGTGCGGCGATCATGCCGGAACACATGATCGCGGGCGGCGAGACCGGAGCCACGCCCGAGGCGGAGATGACCACGCTGGTGCCGGGGCTGGGTCTGTCCAACAAGATCCTGGTCGACCAGCATTTTCGACAGCGCGACCGCATCGGGCGCCTGCTCGCCGCCATTTCCTACAACCCGTTCCCCCTGGGCCTGGGCATCGACGAGGACACGGCGGCCTTCATCGACGGCGAAGATCACGTCGAGGTTGTCGGCACCGGGGCGGTCACAGTCCTGGACCCGAGCCACCTCAAGTTCTCGAGCGCGGCGGAAACGGCTGAAGGCCGGGCGGTCTGCATGATCGACCTCCGCCTGCACATCCTGACCCCCGGCAGCCGCTACGACATCAACTCGCGCCTCGCCACCCCGCCCGACAATCAGATGAATTAGCGAAAGCGAACCATGAAAATGCATGAAATGGGGAACGTCTCGATTCGAAAACGCGATCGCACACTTTTCATGTATTTCATGGTTCCCTAGTTTTCGCGTGAGTGCGGACTCGCCCGCAAGCCCCGTCTTTGCTAGTATTGCGCGCTTTTTTTCGCTAACAATTAGACCGGGAAGCAGAATTCCGGCGCGAGGGGCACATGCAGATCACCAAGACCAATATCTACCGGGGGCCGAACCACTTCGCCCTGTTTCCCGTCATTCGCCAGGTCATCGACCTCGGAGAGCTCGAGGCATGGCCTTCGGTCAAGCTCGGGGACTCCTTCATCGAAGCACTTACCAATGCGCTCCCGGGTCTGGCTCAACACGGCTGCTCCTATCGCGAGCCGGGCGGGTTTCTCCGGCGCCTGACTGAAGACGAGGGCACCTGGCTGGGGCACGTCTACGAGCACGTCGTCATCGAACTCCAGTGCATGGCGGGCTTCGAGGTCACTTTCGGCCGGACCCGCAGCATCGACGGCCAATCGGGCGTCTACAACGTCGTCTACGAATACGCATCGCGGGATGTCGGCCTCGCCGCGGGCGAGCTGGGGCTGGATCTGCTGCTGGCCCTGCTCCCGGAATCCCTGCAACCGGAAGATGCCGAGCCCTTCGACTGGCCCGAGCGCCGCGACGAATTCATCCGCTACGCCCAGCGCCGTGCCTTGGGTCCGAGCACCGCATCGCTGGTGGCCGCGGCAACTGATCGCGGCATCCCTCATCTGCGGCTCAATGAGCACAGCCTGGTCCAGCTCGGGCACGGCAAGTACCAGGAACGGATTCAGGCAACGATTACATCGAAAACCCCCCACATCGCGGTGGAACTCGCCTGCGACAAGGAAGAGACCCACCGCATTCTCGAAGACCTTGGGCTGCCGGTTCCAAAGCAGATGCTGGTCCGATCTGCGGAAGGTGCCGTGCGGGCCGCGCGACGGATCGGATTCCCGGTGGTGCTGAAACCGTTCAACGGCAACCACGGGCGCGGCGTCTCGATCAACCTGACCAGCGAAGAACAGGTGGAGTCGGCCTTCGAGCAGGCCAACAAGCACAGCCGCTCGGTCATCGTGGAAAGCTACATCCAGGGGCTCGACCATCGCCTGCTGGTGGTCAACGGGCAACTCGTTGCCGCCGCGAAGCGTGTCCCGGGACATGTGGTCGGCGACGGGGAGAGCACCATCGAGGCCCTGGTGGCGGAGGTCAATGCCGATCCACGCCGCGGCATCGGCCACGAGAAAGTGCTCACCCGCATCGAGTTCGACCATCAGGCCGAACGGCTGCTGGCCCAGCGCGGTTATGACCGCAACAGCATCCCGCCCGAAGGCGAAGTCGTCTATCTCCGGTCGACGGCGAACCTCTCGACCGGCGGTACCGCCGTGGACGTGACCGACGTGATTCACCCGGACAACCGGGCGATGGCCATCCGGGCCGCTCAGGCGATCGGGCTCGACGTGGGCGGAATCGACTTCCTCACAACCGACATCACCGAGTCCTATCGCACCACCGGCGGCGCAATCTGCGAGGTCAACGCCGCGCCCGGCTTTCGCATGCATGTCGCGCCCTCCGAAGGCAAGCCCCGGGACGTGGCCGGCCCGGTAATGGACATGCTGTTTCCCGCGGGCAAGCCGACGCGCATTCCCATCGCGGCAATTACCGGCACCAACGGCAAGACCACCACGTCGCGCATGCTGGCGCACATCCTCAAGCTCGCCGGGCACACGGTCGGGATGACCACGACGGAAGGCGTATACATCGACGGCAAGCTCACGTACCCCGGTGACATGACCGGTCCCGGCGGCGCCGCCATGGTGCTGCGTGACCCCACCGTGGATGCGGCGGTCATGGAGACGGCCCGGGGCGGCCTGGTCAAGCGCGGAATGGGCATCGACCAATCCAACGTCTCGGCGTGTCTCAACATTGCCGAGGACCATCTCGGTCGCGACGGCATCGATACGCTCGACGACCTCGCCCGCGTCAAGCGAACGGTGGTTGAAGTGGCGACGGACACCGCTGTCCTCAATGCCGACGACAGCCACTGCCTGAAGATGGCGGCCTACACCAAGGCGGCTCACCTCTGCTACGTGACGATGAACTCCAACCACTCGCTGGTTAAGCAGCATATCCGTGCCGGCGGACGGGCAGTCGTCCTGGAGCAGGGGCTGAACGGGCAGATGATCGCGCTGTACGACAACGGAACGCACACGCCGCTGGTCTGGACCCACCTGATTCCCGCCACGATCGAAGGCCGCGCCTTGCACAACGTCCAGAACGCCATGTTTGCCGCTGCGCTTGCCCACGGGATGGGGATCTCCCGGGAAAACATCGAGCACGGTTTGCGCACCTTTGCGACCTCGTTCTTCCAGGCGCCGGGGCGAATGAACGTCTTCGACGAACATCCCTTCAAGGTCATCATGGACTATGCCCACAATGCCGCAGGCGTGGCCGCCATGTCCCAGCTGGTCGATTCCTATCGGATCGCCGGCCGCAAGCATGTCGTGCTGGCCGCGCCGGGCGACCGACGTGATGACGACATCCGGAGCATCGCCGCGGCCGCCGCCGGCCACTTCGACCACTACATCTGCCGCCGGGATGATGCCCTGCGTGGTCGCGACGAAGAAGAAGTGCCGAACATGCTGCGGGAGGTGCTCCTCGAACACGGCGTCCCGGACGAGGCCATCGACATCGTACCGCTGGAAACGGAAGCCATCGACGCAGCCCTCGGGGCGGCCGAGCCCGGCGATCTCGTCGTGATCTTTGCGGATACGCTGGCCCGGAGCTGGAAGCAGATCATCTATTTCGAGCCGGACCGGACGACGAAACCGACCCGGCCCGAAAAACCCCGTCCCGTCGAAGAGCCCGTCTCCGCGCCGTCCGTGGCCAACCCGTGGAGCATGGAAGAGATCGACGAGGCGGAACTGATCCACGACGAACGCGGCGTCTGGCTGGCACGCGAAGAGAACGATTGACCTTTGTTCGACGACTGGATCGATTCCCGGCGCCTGATCGGGCCCAGCCTGTTCTCCGACAGCGTGGGCGCGCTGCTCGAGGTTTCGGGCACCGGCCCGGAATTCGAGCACCGGATTGCGCGTTGGCGACAACACGCGTCGTTTTTCATGCGGGAGCTGGGCTGGAAACCGGATGCGATTTCCGTTCATCCCTACCCCGGCGGTGCGATGCTCGTGATCGGCGCGCCGGCCGACGTGCTCTATACGGCCACCGAGGTCAGTGAAGCGGCCTGGTCCCTGGCGCATGAGGAGTCCGATGACGACATCCAGCAGCGACTCGACACGCTGACCAGGGCCCGCGACGAGGAAGCGGACCCCGCAGGGTTGGCGCTTTACGAACATGCCCGCTCGGAGGGCTTCAGCGCCTTCCTGGACGAAAATGGGCTGTCGATCGGAACCGGGTGTCGGTCCCGCCATTGGCCTCCCGGCGACGCGCCTTCGCCGCAGCAGGTGACCTGGGCGGACATTGGTGACGTCCCGGTGGTCCTCATCACCGGCACCAATGGGAAAACCACCACCTCCCGGATTCTAGCTGCGATTCTCCAGCAGTCGGGCCTGACCCCCGGGCTGACCTCCACCGATGCGATCCACATCGGCGGCGAGGTGATCGAGAAAGGCGATTTTTCGGGTCCGGCGGGCGCCCGCACCGTGCTCCGGGATCGACGCACCCGGGCAGCCGTACTGGAGACGGCTCGGGGCGGGCTGCTTAGGCGGGGCCTGGCGGTCGATCGTGCAGACGTCGCGGTCGTGACCAACATAGCCGCGGACCACCTGGGCGACGGCGGCATCGAAACGCTGGAAGACCTGGCCCGGGTGAAGTTCCTGATATGCCGGGCCGTCACAGGCGGCGGGACGGCCATTCTCAATGCGGACGACCGGCATTGTCTCGAGCGAGCCGACAATCTCGAGGCGCGGATCGGCTGGTTCTCGGTTGAAGCGGATCGGCCACGGGTCGCGGGCGAGATGGTCTGGGCCGACGAGACGACCCTCTACCGCCTGGTGGACGGTGTCCCGGAACCGATCATCGATCTTGCTGGAGTCCCCATCACCCTGAACGGGACCGCGCGCCACAACGTCGCCAACGTCGCCGCGGCCACAGCTGCCGCGTTCGCCCTGGGGGTTGGAAAAGAGCTCGTCGCCGAAGCCCTGGCCGGCTTTGGCCGCAGCCCCGACGACAATCCCGGCCGCGGCATGTTGCTGGAACTCGGCGCGGTCCGGGCGCTGCTCGATTTCGGGCACAACCCGGATGGCATTTCGGCGATTCTCCAGACAGCCCACCGGCTTGTCGAGGGTGAGGTCTCCGTGGTTTTCGGCCAGGCGGGCGACCGCACTGATGAGGCCATCCGCGACCTGACCCGCGCCATCCATGCCGGCGGGGCGAGCCGTTTTGTCATCAAGGAGATGGCCGAGTACCGACGGGGCCGTGCGCCCGGCGAAGTCCCACGAATCATCCATGACGAACTGCTTCGCCTGGGCGTGGCAAGGACCGCAATCCACCACGCCGACAGCGATGAGGCGGCTGCCGAGGAAGCGCTCCGACGAGCCGCGCCGGGTGATCTGCTGGTCTTGTTCATCCACTCTGACCGGGAGCAGGTCATCACCCGGTTGATTGCACTAGCTAATCAGATGGAGTACTAGAGCGAGTACGCCGGCCGCATAGATCCCGGCCATCAGGTCGTCGATCAGCACGCCCCATCCGCCCGGGATCCTTTCCAGGTGTCGCATCGGCGGCGGCTTCGAGATGTCGAAGATCCGGAACAGGACGAAGGCCAGGACCAGGTCGGTCATCGCGGCGCCCAGGCCCACGGCTACGAAAAGCGGCAGGCAGACGCCCGCCGTCTCGTCGGCCACGACCTCCGAGGCATCCTTGCGCCCGAAGCGCTGCTCGGCGTAGCTGCCCAGTCCGACGCACAGGGTCGAAAAAACCACGCAGACGAGAACCAGCGCGGTCACCATGTTCACCGTGGAAGCGCCCGCCTGGATGAGCGCCGCGATCAACAGAACCGGCGGGACGCTTCCCCAGGTGCCGGGCCCGGGACGCAGGAAGCCCAGTCCCCCGACCGTCAGGGCCAGCGTGGCCGGACTCAACGGCTTCAAACGGTCGAAGTTCAACGCCTGTTGAAGTCGACGACGTTGTCGGTGTCGCCCGATGCGACAAAATCGGCCAACGGAACGGCCTTGCCGATGGCGTAGCCCTGGGCATAGTCGATACCCAGCCGCTTCACCGCGCGAAGGATCTCTGCTGACGACACGTATTCGGCAACCGTGACCATTCCGAGCATGCGGGCAATGTTGCGAATGGAATCGACGGTCGCGGCGTCCACCGAGTCGTCGATCATCCCTTCGATGAAACTCCCGTCGATCTTGACCGTGTCGACCCGAAGCGCCTTCAGGTAACTGAACGACGATACGCCTGCGCCGAAATCGTCGAGGGAAAAACGGCAACCCAGAGCGCGCATGCGATCCACGAAATGGCGCGCGGCCGAGAGATCGGAAATCGCCACACGCTCGGTGATCTCGAAGGACAGGCGATCCGGCGGCACGCTCCATTTCTCGATCCAGCGCACCAGCTGCCGCTCGAGGCTGGAATCGGAAATCGACGGGCCCGACAGGTTGATGCTCAGGCAGTCGAGCCAATCGAGATGGTCGATATGCTGCGCAAGCCATTGAATCGACTTGCGGGCGACCAGCGCGTCGATCTGCTGGATGAGCCGAAAGCGTTCCGCGGCCGGGATGAAGTTGGACGGCAGAATCAGCGTTCCATCCGGTTCGTGCATGCGGACGAGCACCTCCAGCCGCGCCCGGTCGGATTCATCCCGCAGGGGCTTGATCATCTGGGCATGGAGCACAAAGCGATCCTCGTCTAGCGCTTCGGCGATCCGGCCGGCCCAGGCAACGGCCTTGTGCTGGGCGAGTCCGTGCAGCTTGTCGAAGTCCACGGAGATGGACCGGTCACCGCCGCGGTCCTTGGCCTCCTTACAGGCGATACTCGCCGCCTGTAGCGCCTCGCGCAGGGTCGACCGGGGGGGCGCGGCGATCGCACCGGCGGTAGCCTTCAGTACGATGAGCTGCTCTCCCCAGGGCAGCCGGGAACCGGAAATCGTGCGCCTCAGCGTCTCCATGCGGGAGGCATAGTTCGCAGGGGGAAGGATCGCGGCGAATTCGTCACCGCCGAGCCGGTAGATCCTCTCCTCCGGCAACAGTGCCTGCGTCAGCAGCACCGCTGCCTGTTTGAGGTAGGCGTCTCCGCAGGCCTGGCCGCCGCGGTCGTTGGCCAGACGAAAATTGTCGACATCCAGAATCGCCACCGCGACGGGTGCATCGCCGCGGCTCAGCCGCAGCTCCAACTCTTCCTCGAAACTGCGCCGGTTCGGCAGGCCGGTGAGACGATCATGCCGGGCCTGAAAGCGCAAGCGGCCGGTTACTGCTCGCAGTCGTTGCATGACGCTGGAAACGAGCACCGGGAAGCCGCCCAGGACCAGCACGACCATCATCAGTGCGAATCGGTCGCTGGCCTCCGTCGGGTGCGGCAGTCCCAGCGGCAATTCAAAGGCCGTGAGGAAGCCCAGGCTGAGCACCGCCGCCATGCAGGTCGTGAACAGCGAATCGAAGCGCAGGGCACTCCAGCAGAGGAAGGCGGCGGGCACGCCGAACAGCGCGAGCCGATAGGACTCGGTCAGCGTGCCCACACTGGCCCAGGCGCCGATGCTGAGCAACAGGAGTCCCGACCAGATCACCTTTTCGCCGCGGCGCTTCGCGGAGATGCGGCGATCCTCTTCCAGCTGCTTGCCTTCGAGCCGCTCGAGGATGGCCAGCAAGGCGGGTCCGCAGATGGCCACGCCGAAAACATCCCCCACGAACCAGTCCAGCGCGGCCGGGCCCTGCTGAGCCGCCGGAATGATGCCGGCCAGGGTCATCCCGGTAACCCCGAGCAGCGTCGAGATGAAGGCAACCACCAGCGCGGCTCCGGTATAGGAAAGCGCGGAACGCGTGCCGCCCCGCAAGAGCAGCTCGGGATGCCAGTTTCCCAGCATCTGCAGCGCAATCAGGGGACCGAGCGTGTTGCCGGCCACCATGAACGTGAGAAATGCGAGGTGAAGAGGCTCGTCGGCCACGAACGCCAGCACCAGCTGACCGGTCAGCGCGCCGAAGGCAATCGCCGGCCAGGCTGAGCGACCGAGCCACAACAGGGTGACCAGGCCTACGCCGGCAGCCGGCCAGACGGGCGTGATGGAGATGTCCTCGTGATTGAAGGTCAGCGTTGCGAAGGCAGAAACCACCGCATAAAGGGCGGCCAAGGCCCCCATCATGACAAGGGGATTCCGTGAACTCTGCGAGTCTTGCGGTAGCGATTTCATGATGCCTTGATCTCTCCGGCAGGTTAGCATGCGCCCCGCGGATTACCTAACCGTGAGTCCCGTCGAGGTAATCCCCCAAATTGATTTGGGTCAGGCCAGTTGCGGCAGGTGAATTGCACACTGATTGGCATGATCCGCACACGGTTCGTGGCCGCCATGGCCTTTCTGATGATCGGTTTCGTCCCGGGCGCCATGGCGACCGGACTGGCGTGCCACGAACTCACCGTCTTCGTTCGGGCCGGATGTCCCCACTGCGAGGATGCCAAGGCATTTCTGGCCGAACTCCAGGGCCGACATCCACAGCTGCGCATCGAGTACGAGGATGTCTCGATGCCCGCCAGCGCGGAACGCATGGCCCGCATTGTCGACCAGCGACACATCCGCCGACCCGGTGTCCCGCTGTTCGTCATGTGTGGGGAAGTCAGCGTCGGTTTCGGCCGAGCGGCCACCACCGGCCGCATGATCGAGGACCTGCTGACCGGGCGCATCGACAGCCTGGCTCACGATGTTGCCGTTCCCCTGCCCGGCCTGGGTCAGGTCAGTCCCGGCGAACTCGGCCTTCCCGTTTTCACGGTGGTCCTGGGCCTGATCGACGGTTTCAACCCCTGCGCGATGTGGGTCCTGCTGTTCCTCCTGAGCCTGCTGGTCCACGTTCGCAGCCGCTGGCGCATCGCGGCCATTGCCGGGACCTTCGTCCTGGTCAGCGGCATCGTGTACTTCGCCTTCATGGCCGCCTGGCTCAACGTATTCCTTTTTCTCGGCTACTCGCGGCTGCTCCAGGTGCTCCTCGGTTGTCTTGCGATCACCGTCGGGGCAGTCCACGTCAAGGACTTCTTTGCACTCCACCGGGGCCTGTCGCTAAGCATTCCGGAAGCGGCAAAGCCGACGCTCTACGAACGGGTCAGACGCGTGGTCCGGGCGGAAAACTTTCCGGCCGCGATGCTCGGTATCGTGACGCTCGCGGTGCTGGTCAATTTCATCGAACTGCTATGTACCGCCGGCTTGCCCGCGCTCTTCACCCAGGTACTCACCTATTATCCCTTGTCGGATGCCGGTTATTACGGCTACCTCCTGCTGTACAACCTGGCCTACATCTTCGATGACGGGATCATGGTCACGATCGCGGTGGCGACCCTGGGCCAGCGCCGCCTCCAGGAGAAGGAGGGCAGATGGCTGAAACTGCTCAGCGGCGGCTTGATCTTCGCCCTGGGTCTGGTGATGCTCCTCGCACCGGATGCCCTGCTATTCTGACAACACATGAACAGACTTCAGGAAAAGGTCCTGGCGGAGGTTGATCTCGCCGGGCTGGTCGACACGCTGTGTGAACTGATCGCGATCCCCAGCGAAGGCGGCTACGAGACCCCCGCCCAGGAACGCATGGCGGAACTGATGGCTACGGTCGGGCTGACCACCGACGTGTGGTCGATCGATTTCGAATCGTTGCGCCGCCATCCCGCGTATACGGTCGAGATCGAACGCGATCAGGGCCTGGGCGTGGTCGGCAGCTTTGGCAGTGGCAAAGGCCCCACGCTTATCCTGAACGGGCACATCGATGTAGTCCCGGCCGGAGAAGCTGCGCGCTGGTCCGTACCTCCCTGGCAGGGCACGGTGCGGCAGGGTCGGGTTTTCGGCCGCGGCTCCGTCGATATGAAAGGCGGTTTGTGTTGCGCCCTCTTTGCCGTGAAAGCGGTACGCGATGCGGGCGTCAAACTTGCAGGGACGGTCGTCATCCACAGCGTCATCGGGGAGGAGGACGGG
>JAWVZU010000049.1:0-17260 GCA_033722075.1 Lysobacterales bacterium | reverse complement strand
GTGGGGACGGACATCTTCGGACCGCGCGGCCCGTAGCCTGGATATTGCACAAGTTACGCGCGTGTCGGAAAGAAATAGCTATTCAGGTCCATGAGTTGGGCGTTGTCTAAGCGATCGATCGAGGGTTACAGCTTGCGCGCTGTCGGTTTTGCACCCAATCTCGAGGGTCATCTCGCCCGATCCCCCTTGAACCGTAGCTACGGCTACGCTTCTGCGTGCGATCGAACAAGCTGCCTCCCCGAGATTGACCGCAAATCCCGACAACTCATGCAACATTCGGGCTACGTACCTCCAAGCCCCTTGCCTCTTCAGCGCCGGGCGGATGAGCGCCGTTGACGGCGCAGTTCCATCGGGTCGGGGACCTTTCTCAGCTTGTCCAGCATATGGCCCAGCGTCCGCCAGGGGTGGCGCCAGAGCATGCGCGGTCCGGCTGTGCGCATGATGTCCCGTGCGAGGGCGCGGGGCGCCGCTTTGTAGCAGTGGATCGGGCACCGGGCGCAGGTCGGCTTTTCCTCCCCATAGGGACACTTCTCCAGGCGCTTCCTGGCGTAGGCCAGAAAACTCCCGCAATCGTCACAGGGGGCGGATTCCGCGTCGTGTCGCTGCCGGCAGTAGAGCGCAACCATGCACTCCATGGTTCGGTACTCTCGCTGCAGTCTCGGTCCCAGAGCGCTCATGAATCAAGCATAAGCCATGCCGCCGGTGGCGACTTTGACCGCGGTCAAGCTCGCTCCGGCTTCGTCTTAGCGCCACGCCCCCTATTCGATCATTCCCCGTGCCCTCGCCCACTCCATGATCATGTCGAAGCCCTCGGCCCCGACGCCCGTGGAACGATGGTGCGGGAGTTCGCTGGACCGGCCGAGGTTGTGGGGCACACCGGGAATCGTCACCAGGGTCACGTCTGTAGCCTGGTCCAGCGCATCGGCCATGAGCGGTCGATGCACCAGCGGCAGGACATTGGCGTCAAGTTCCCCATAAAGTGCCAGCACTGGTATCCGCAAACTCGCGAGGTCCGGCCTCGGGTCATGGTGCATGTTCAGACGCGACCAGCGCCAGGATTCTGGATCCCGTTCCGACGGGGGCAGCACGTCCTCCGGGATGCCCATGGCCAGGGCGGCCCGGCGTCGCTCGGCATAGGTCTTCCACCGATCGTCACTGTCCACGCTGGCGAACCGCCAGGCCGCTTCCAGCGCGCGGCTGGCGGCTTCAAGCGCCGGCCCATCCAACCCGTCGGCCCTCAATTGCGCCACTCTTGAGGACTGCTCCTGCACCGCAGGAGTCGTTGCGGGCGGAACCAGCAGCATCAGGAATGCGGCGGAAGGATCCGTCGCAGCGGCCCGGGGCGCGGTCCATCCGCCCCGGCTGATGCCGAAATAGCCGACCGGGGAAACCCCCTGCTCACGGAGCACCGCGGCCGCAGCCACCGCGTCCCCCGCGGTGACCTCGAATGCGCTCGGCGCCTCGCCACCCGACTCGCCATGGCCGCGACGATCCCAGGCGATCACCGCGAAGCCCAGCGCGGCGAGGTTGCGGGTCCAGAAGGCAACCGTGTCACGGCTTTCCCATGTGGCGCCGCCGAGCAGCGCCACACCGCTGGTCACCGATCGATCGTCCGGCTCGGTGATCGTCGCCGCCAGTTCGACGCCGTCGCGCGACAACTTGATCTCCCGGCTGCGTAGCTGGAATGATTCACCGCGGCTGGTTTCGCCATTGCGCCCCTTGCGCAGCAGCGTTACGCCGCCATCCTCGCCGTGGATGACCTCGTAGCGGGCCTCGACGGGCGTCGGAAGGTAACGGGCCGGGCCGGTCATGAAAGTATCAGGTCCCGTTGGCAGCAGAGTTCGTTGCTGGCCTGTTCGGATTGAGCGAAGGACGATCTCGCCCCAGGGCCGCGGCTTCGCTTCCACGACGTCGCCATCCGACATCCGATAGAAACCCGCCAGTTCCGCATAGCTTTCCGGGGCGATGTCGGCCAGGCCGGGCGCGTGGAGCAGTTCGAAGTCACCGGAATAGTCGGCGAACTCGGCGGTGCCTGACCAGCGGTCGCTCTCCACGGTCCCGGAAAGCTCGATCGCCGTACCCTTGGGCGTCGCAGTGACCAGGGACAGTTTCGAGCCGTCCAGTCGCACTTCCGACGTCCAGCCGCGCTGGCGCCAGGGCACGCCATCGAAGCGGGCAACCAGCCCCTCGGCATCCTGCTCGAACCACACGCGCAGCGGCAGGTCGCCGCCATCACCGAGATACGCCCAGCCTATCCATCCGCCCGGGGTCGGTTCAGCCTGTGCCGCAACCCACGCGACCCCCAGTATTGCGACCCTCAAGAACTTTTTCATATCGGCCTGCCGTTGTCTCCAGTGTCCCCTGTCCTTACGATGCAGGCCAAGGCCGCGGGGTCGCACCGGCACCGCCGGATCTTTCTTCGAAGCAAGCTATAAGGGAGCAAGCGTGGTCAAGCTGATTGTTGCCGTCAAGCGGCGTGCGGACATGAGTCCGGAGGCCTTTCACGAGTATTGGCGAACCACCCATGCGAGCAAGGTCCGATCCATTCCGGCCGCCGAACGCTACATTCGCCGGTACGTTCAGTGCCACACGATCCCGGCAGCCTATGCCGAGGGTGAAGTCGCCTTCGACGGCGCAGTGGAACTCTGGTTTGACAGCGTGGCGGACCAGCAGGCGTTCTTTTCCGATCCCGACTACCTGCGCGAAGTTCAGCCGGACGAGAGCCGCTTCGCCGACATGGAACAGACGGTCTTCTTCCTGACCGAGGAGGAAGTGATCATCGACAACGGCTGAAGTTACCGGGTCCTCACTGCCAAGGCTTTACCAGGGCAGAAAGCGGCGCTTTCCGAGATTGGGGCGATTCACATCAAGAACCTGGAACAATGTGCCGTCCCGGTCCTTCTTCTCGATTGCCTCGATGCCCTTGCGCAGCTTCAGATCCATCTCCTCCGGGTAGAGCGGCACCAGGTTGTAGAAGGTGATGACGTCGCCGGTAACGGTCGGCAGCTGGAAGAAATCGGATCCCAGCCAGTAGGGCGGAAGCACGGTCACCCCGATGAAACCGGTGTCCGCAATCGGTGTGGCGGGGTCGCCGTTCGGGACCGTGTGCCCCCAACCGAGCCAGGTCTGGTATTCGTGCGCCAGGCGTCCAACGAGCTTGAGCCAACGGATGGGCCAATAATGCGTCTCGTCCTCCAGGTTGTCCCGATCAAGTGACCAGTCGGCGGGGAGATTGACCAGGTACTCCGCTCGACGAAACGCCTCCATGCCCGAGGGTACTTCCATGGGCAAGTCGCTGGAACCGCTCGTGACCAGGGTCTGAAAGGGGCGCTTTTCCGACGGCGCTATGTACAGCACATCGAGGTGAACGAGATCCGAGACCAGCTCGTGGAACACCGTTGCGACCGGACCGATGTGCTTCTCCAGATGGCGCTCGATTGCTTCGCGATGCACGCCCTCCTGTGCCGGCGGCATGGCCTGCCGGTCCTGTTCAGTGTGCCGATAGATCGGCGCGCCGGAGGGTGAGGTCTCGTCCCTCACGACGGCGCCTGCATGCCTTCCGTCTCGGTCGGCGGACCTTCGATCCCGATCCGGGCGAAGAAATGGACACTGTCCTCGGCGCCGTTCTCCAGGTATTTCATCACCTTGGCAATGGGAAAGCAGACATGCTCGGCGTCCACGGCCAGTACGCCGGCGGTTCCCAGGTTCACCCCCAGCGTCTTCACGAACTCGGAAAGCTTCGAGGCCTGCTTGAAGTCATACCAGTGATACTCCTGGCCCGCGTGCCTGCGGATGACCTCGCCCACATAGGCGCCCGTACGCAGGGCCAGGTAGCCGAGCTGCTCCTGATCGGGCAAGTCCCGGTGCACCGCTTCCAGGTAGTCGTCGACATGCTCCAGGCTGACCAGCGAGAAGTCGAGCCGGTCGGCATTCAATAGCTCGCGTCTGAACGTGGGCCGGCGCTCTTCGAGCCACAACATCTGCGCCAGGTCCTCGAAGGCCCGGTCGCAGTTGCGTGGCTTGCGCGAGAACCAGGAGAACATCAGGCCCACTTCGGCTGCGGACCGCGCTGCGGCCGGAGCAGTCCGCTCGCTGCTTCGACGAGCGCCCGCTGGGACGGCGACGGTCCGCCGCCGATTTCGGCAACGCGCTGCAGCAGTTCGACGGCAGATTCAGCCTGCTCCGGGGTGAAGCGCTCGAGGCTCGGAGACAACACGTTCTGCAGGTTGTCCCGCACCTCGTCACCCGGCCCCAGCAGGAAGGTACTGGAATTCAGCAGCGAGGCCGCTTCCTCGTCGGAGCGGTGAAATTCATTGCGGAAGAGGGCCAGAATCCCGGCCTTTTCTTCGGCACTCATGTCCCCGTCTGCCTTCGCCACGGCCGTCATCAGGAGGGCGGTGGCCTCCATGGGACTGGTCAGTCCGTATACCGGGTTGGCTTCGTACTTCTTCCGCCAGTTGCGGCGTCGGCGCCACAGCCAGGGGTTCAGTCCGCCGAGATCGATGCCCATCTCCGCCAGGCGGTGGAGCACCCAGAGAAGCGAGATGATGCTGCCGAGCAACCCGATAACGACGTGCATCAGACTGCCCGCTGGCTGCCGAGGCGGAAGGCGGTTCCGACACCGAGCGCCAGGAACAGCAGATCCAGGAAGCCGAGACCGTCTTTCACGATTTCCCAGGAACTGATCTCTGCGAATTCCTGAAAGGCACCGGAGGACCATTCCTCATAGCTGGGCGGACCCGCCGCAAACTCCATCAGCTGGGCGTGGTTGTATTCCTTGAACAGCTCGATGTCTTCGTCGCTGATCTGGTTCGGCGAGGCGGTTTCGACATAGTTGTGGTCGACCATGAAGGTCCGCAGCGAGGCGTCGTCATTGACCGCGTCAACGTAGACTTCCGCGTCGTAGATCAGCTCCTCGTAAAGCGGGCGCAGTCCGTCATCCGCGGCTTCAGCCATGATCATTTCACTCAGGTCTGCCCGGAACGACTCCGCGGCCATGTACTTGCCGGCGAAGATGGAAAAGACCACCAGCAGACCGCAAACGACACCCGCCAGCTGTCCGCGCGACCCCATGGCCGCGGCCGCGATACCGATGCCACCGCCGATGGCCCAGGCAACCACGGCCAGTTCGTAATCGAAGGCGACTGCGATGAACTTCCAGACCAGGGCGCCCAGCAGCGCGGCACCGGCCGCAGCCAGAAGGGCCTTGGGCTTGAGAGAATCGCTCCAGTCGTCGTCTTCGGCGGTCTTGTCCTCCATATCGCGATCGCTGTTCGCGGGAGGGATAGCGCCCGGGTCTGCGGCGGCGGACTGAAGTTTGTGGAAGTACACGCCACAGCCCATGCATTGTTCCGCTTTCGGCTGCTCGTGACCGCACTTCGGGCAGGTAATGTTCTCATCCTCAGGCTCCTGGCCCGGCGTTTCGGCCGCAGCCGCCTCCGGGACGGGCTCCTCCCCTTCCATCGGCTCCAGTTCGAGCCGCGCGGCGGGGCCAGGTTGTTCCCGAATCACCGCAGCCACCCCGATTTCGTTCAGCTTGCGCTGAAAGGCCTCGGCCTCGATCCGGTCCATCCCTTTCTTGAGCAGCTGCTCACCGCTCAGGATCTGATCCACTTTCTCCTGCGGAATGCGGAACAGGCGAATCAAATCCTGGCCAACCTGGTTGCGGTCATAGCCGGCGATCGTGTCACCGCCACTGAACACGCTGAAAGAAGCACAACTTTCCATCAAGACTCTCTCCCCACCCGGCGGCCGCAGCCAGCAGGTGTAATTCAAGGACAAAACAACCCCACGTCCGCCCCGTTTTTCGAACGAATCAAGGAACAACGGTTATTGCTTTCGCCCGTCACCCCACCGGCCTACCGGGCAAAAACCGGCGGCATCCTACACGAGCCCGGGCAGATGATCAAGGAAACGTGAAGATTAGACCAAGCTAATAAGTGATTGATTTGAATACTGATTCAGGATGCAGCTTTGCGCCCGTCAGCGCGTTGCCCCTCGTGCATTGCGCACGAAAGCCTCGACGAGGTCGCGGGATTTTCGGCCATCTCGCGCTTCCAGGCCCGAATGGGCGTCAACGCCGGCCGGGCGAACCGCCCGGACCGCGTCGGCCACGTTGTCGGGCGTCAATCCTCCGGCGAGAACCACAGGATGCGGCGAGGCCGCCACCAGCCGGGCGCTCACCGTCCAGTCATGCACCCGGCCGGTCGCCCCGCGACGACCCGTCGCCGGGTCATAGGTGTCGGTGATGAAGGCATCCACCCACGGCGTGCACCTTCTCACCTGGGCGAGCAGATCCGCGGTAGAACCCACACCCACCACCAGCGCCTTCCAGAGCACGAGGTCCGGACGCATCTCACGCAATTGGCCAAGCTCCTCTGCCGGGATCGGGCCATGAAGCTGGACGGTGGTGAAACCCACCTCGTCGCAGAACGCGGCAATCTCATTGGCACGGTCGAGGTAGGTGATCAGCACGGGCGTCGCCCGACCAGCGACGCGACGACCGATTTCGGCGGCCTCGTTCTCGCTAAGATCTTCCCGTCCATCGGGCAATCGCAGCGGAAACCCGAGGTGGGTTGCCCCCGCGTCGGCCACCAGTTCGGCTTCGGCCAGGTCGATGATGCCTGCGACCTGGACCAGGAGGCTCACGGCAGCGGGTCGCAGTGCCAGCAGGTTTCGGCGCTGCCGATGGGACTGCCGGGGGGCTCGCCCGCCGGCGCCCGCAGGGCGGGAACGGGCTCGGAGGGCCGATCCAGAAAACGATCGACGCGCCGGGCCAGACCGCGAGCATGCGACTGCGCGGCCTTGTCCCCTCGGTCCTCCTCGAGGCCCTCGGCCAGATCGACGAGGAACGACTCCAGCCGGAACGCCACGACCGACGGACTCTCGTCGGAAAGGGCGACCCCGATCAGGTGCTCCACCAATTCCGCCTGAAGAGCACGGCGAATCTCGGCCTGGCGCTGCGTTTCCCTGCGCGGCGCATCGAACAGGGTCGCCTGAAGGCGATCGAGCACCTGCTCCAGGGAGGGCAGACCGGGTTCGCGCCGGTGCTGCTCGACCAGGCGGGCCGCGCGGGCCGGATTGACCAGCGCCCGGATCGTGATGCGACCGGCAATGGCGGCAGCCGCAACCGGATCGAAGAGCGGATCAATGTTGCCCGGAAACAGCTCCCGATCGGTCACCGGATCGGTGTAGAAGGAGCGGCTGAAGGGTGCAAGGTCGGCCAGCAGTTCATCCGGCAGGTCCAGCGCACCAGGGTCCAGGGTTGCCAGCAACGCATCGAGGGCCCGATTCTGGGTCTCGGCGTCGACCCAGGTCACGGGCTGCCCGGCCCCGCCGCGCAAGCGGTAGTCATAGGACGCACCGGCAAGAGACTTGGAAGCCGCGTCGACCTGGTAACGGTGATAGAGGTAGATCGGAACCAACACCCGGCGCAGCTGGCTCAGCGGTCTTCCCGGCGCAACCCGGTCCGGACCGAAATTGGCCAGCGCGTGGTTGCGGACGGCCCAGGCTTCCTCGAGGGCCGCGATCGGGTCCGATCCGTTGTCCCAGACCGCTCCCAATGGGTGCGCTGTGCCAACGCCCCGTCCATGCTCGTCGGTCACATAGATCAGGCCGGCTTCGCGCGCCTCCAGCACCTTGGCGTCCAGGGCCGCGGCAACGTCCGTGCCGGGCGGATACTGGCGGTAGAGCCAGTCGATCGCGAACCGGTCCCAGGCGCCGATACCGGCGTCATAGGCCTGCGAGAAATCCAGGCCGCCATCCTCACCGATTCGAACCCAGGGCGCGGGGTAGTCCATGACCGACGCCCGGTCGTTGGCGGAGGCTCCGAAATTGTGAGCGAGGCCGATCGTGTGGCCCACCTCGTGGGCCGAGAGCTGACGGATCCGCGCCAGCGCCAGTTCGATCGGATCATCGGCCGCGCCCGTGCCGGTCTTGCCGGTCCCGGCCAGCCCCTCGAAGATGAGACGATCCTGCCGCACCCGCTGGCTGCCGAGCAGCACGTAACCCTTGATGATCTCCCCGGTGCGGGGATCCAGCACCGACGCACCGTAGGACCAGCCACGGGTCGCCCGGTGAACCCAGGTGATGATGTTGTAGCGCACGTCCAGGCGATGGGCACCGGGCGGGAGTTCGCGCACCTCGAACGCATTCTCGAAGCCGGCGGCTTCGAAGGCATCGGCCCACCAGCGGGCACCGTCCAGCAACGCGCTCTTTACCGGCTCCGGGGCACCGGAATCGAGATAATAGACGATCGGCTCCTTCACCGGGCCGGAGGCCGCTGCGGGATCGATACGTTCCAGCCGGTGACGTCGGGCGATGTTCGTCGCCAGGGGTTCCGAAAGCGGCGTGGCATAGTCGTAGTGAATGTTCTCGATGGCCCCGGCGCGTGGATCGCCGCGACGCGCCTCGTAGCCCGGCTCCGGAAGCCTGACCAGCGAATGGTGCTGCACCAGGGTCACCGCGGTGGGCTCCGGCGCCGTCTGCCGGATCTCGTCTCCGGGCTTGGTACCGGCGAAGGTCAGCGATGCCTCCATCTCGATGTTGTCCGGGAACACCAGCGTCGAGCTCGCCTCGACCACACTGCGGTCGGCATCGAGGCTGAAGCTGCCCTGCTCGGCCTGCTCGATGCGCGCCGCGACACCGAGCGCATCTCGCAGCAGGAACGGACCGATGTCGAGCAGCAGCCGCCCATCTTCGGCGACGGCGGCAATCTTGCCGGCCCACAGCACCGACCAGGCAAAGCTCTCCCGCACCGCGAGTCGCTCACCTTCGGTTCCGTCGGTTGCCCGGAAACGCCAGTTCTCCACTTCGAACAGGATCTTCTCTCCGACCCGCCGCATGGCCAGGATCTGGGTCCCGCCACCGACGGTTCGATCCAGGCCCAGCGGATTCGAACCCAGCCCGCTGCTGAGGTAGGCCTGGTAGATATAGCGACCGATGAGTCCCGATTTGTCTTCCGGCGCCGGCAGGATCAGCAGCACCCGCGCCTTTTCCGCGTCCACGCAGGTCTCGAGCAGGCCGGGTTCACAGTCCAGGGACGCCCTCTGCTCGGCAAAGCTTTCGGGTTCGGAATCTTCTTCGGCTTGCAGAACGGGGCTGGCGGTCATGCCGGCCAGCAGCCCGGCGATGATCAGGATTCTCATGCGATTGCCTTCTCCAGGTTCAGGTGAGTATCGGCGGCGGTCAGAAACGCCTGCCGGGCAACATCCGGCGACCACACGTCCAGGGCAGGCCTGTCCAGCGAAGGGAGTTCCGCCCAGGCCACGGCCGGCATGATGTCGCGTTGCTCCCAGATCAGGGCGATCTGATCCGCCTCCTTGATGAGCGCCCGCTCGGCGTCACTCAGTTGCGCAACGCCGTAGCGGGTTTCGATGATCCGCTGCAGGCGTTTTTCCGCAGCCGTGTAGTCGGGCAGGCTGCGCTTGATCGGCGAGGGCATGTCCAGCAGGTACGCCTCGGCCGCATCGTGCAGCAAGGCCGCGCCCAGAATCCGGTCTTCCGCGCATTGCTCGGCCACCAGGTCGCGAACGAGCACGCTGTGCTGGGCCACCGAGTAAAAGAGACGGCTGTGCCCGCCGAAGCGTGGGACGAAGGACAGCGCATGGGCGATATCCCGGAGATCGATGACTGCCGGGTCCGGATCGATTGGATCGAAGGCACGCCCGCCGGCGGTGCAGATGACTCTGTCCATGCTTACTCGGGTGCTGTCGGAGCGCGGAGCATAGCAGATGATCCGCGCTAGGGCGGCAAGGAAACGCGAAGGTGCGGGCCGGTCAGCTTCCGACCAGTGCGACGCCGAAAAGTGCCCCGTGGAAGTACATGAAAACGGCAAAAACCAGCAGGCCGCCGACCACGGCCATGAGATCCTTGCGCGCGGTCGGGGTCTTGTCACCGATCAAGGTCTTGCCCCTGGCAAGTTCGCTGATCAGGTCGACCACGGCATAGGCTGCAAAGGAACCGAAAAGCAGGATCGAACGCAGGTCACCGTTGGCCAGCAGGTGGGCACCCGCCCAGAGCAGCACCGCTATGAGCATGGGGTGCTTGAGGGTCGCCCGAATCTTGCCGGGCATGTTGGCCGCGGCGAGCAGGATGAAGACGATCGGCATGACCGTCATCGCAAGGTGCTTCGCCCCGGGCATCGGGTTGTAAACGTGCACATAAGGGGCACGCGCATAGCCCATGACGATGACGACAAGCCCCGCCAGCGACAGCAGGGCAAACAGACCCTTGTAGCCGTTCTCCCCCATCGCGCCGACCAGGCCGGCACGCAGCGGCGGAACCGCCGGAACGAGGTGAATGCCCAGAAACAGCACCAGACCGATGATCAGAAGCGTCATTGCAAAACCCCTTACTTATTGTGATTGGTCAGGGCGCCGGCGAACCCTAGGGCATCTTGATGCCGCCACCACCTGGCATGCCACCGCCGGGCATCCCGCCCGGACCGCCAGCGCCGCCGCCCGGCATGCCGCCCTGGCCGCCACCGGCGCCGGGGACCACGATGGACGACGCCGCCTGGCGACGCAATTCCTTGAGTTCCTCGACGGTTTCCTCGAAGGCCTTCTGCGCGGCCTCGCCGAAATTCGAGATCGCCTCTTCCAGCGAGGAGCCGGCCAGTTCGAAATTGAGCGGGATCGCGCCGGCCGGCGTCATCAGCGAAGCCGAGCCGTAGTAGAGCACGGAACGACTCGTGTCGGTGGAGCCATCGGTCTTCACGGGCGTCATGACCCGGACGGACCCCACCTGCTGGTCGGTGTAGACCTCCTCTCTGTAGAGGTTGGTCGCGTCCATGCTGATGTCGGGTAGCTGATCTTGTTGGTCCATGTCGATTCGATCTTGTTTGAAAGCCTACCGGGCGTTATGGGGGTTGGCGGGCGACTTTAAAACCTCGGCACCCAAAGGAACCTGGCAAACGTCGAGAACCTCGGGCGGCTTGTGATGAAACCATTCGCTCTGGCGGTCGCGGCGGGATTCCAGCAACGCCTTGAACGAGTCGTCCTCCGTATCGACGCGCCGCACGACGGTCCGCTGATCTTCGGGGACCTCGCTGGCCAGCCGGATGCGGACCATGTCCGTCGCCTTTGCCGGGTCTTCGTAGACCCCGTTGGTCTTCGCTGGGCCGCGGCGGATCCGCTGAACGTGCTCCATTCCGGTCACGACCCGCCCGAACACGGTCAGGTTGCGATCGAGGTAACGCGGCGCCTGCCCGATGACGATGTAGTAGTCGGTCGTCCCGCTGTCCGGTTCATTGCCGCGGGCCATCGCCACCGTGCCGTAGCAATGGGTGAGCCAGACCTTTCCGGTGGCCGGATCCCGGGCCGCGGGAAAACCGTCGATGAAGCCGGTCTCGGGCGCGAACAGGTCCGGTGCCTGGGCGGGGACGAAGACCAGTTCGTCGTCGTTCCAATCGCGCTCGAACTCGGCCGGCAAGTTGCGTCCACCGCCCTCGATCTCGCGCGTCTCCGCCGGATCGCCGCCCTGAGCGACGAAATTGTCGATCACCCGGTAAAAGGGCAGACCATCGTAGAATCCCTGACCGATAAGCTCCGCGAAACGGGCAACCGTTTCCGGCGCAAAAGCCGGGTTGAGTTCGATCACCACCCGCCCGTCCGGCAGATCGAGGTAAACGGTTCGGGCCGGGTCCGGCATTTTCCACTCATCGGCCGCAACCGCGGCAGCAGTCATCAGCAGCAACCCCGAAACAAGTCTGGTCATCGTACGTATCTCCTCAGTCCGGCCGGCGTAAACAGGCCATCGGGCGGCATGGGCTCGAGCGTCTTTGCAACCTGACGAGCGCCGGCCTTCATCGCCTGGACATGGTAGCGGCCCGCCGACAGGTCGTGAAACACGTAGAGCGCCGGCAGCGTTGCGGGCAACTCGTAGGCGTTGAAAGGGTAATTGATGCTGACCCGCCAAAGTTCACCGGCCTGGTCGTACTGGTCGGCCATGACCGCAGTCCAGCTGTCTTCGTCGACGTAGAACACCCGGCGGGTGTAGACGTGGCGCCATTCTCGCCGGATGCGCGCCTCCAGGATCCAGACCCGGTGCAGTTCGAACCGGGTGAAAGCCGGATTGATGTGCCCTCGCTGGAGCAATGCCTCGGGGTCGGTCTCCGAATCGACCAGCGCATAGTTGTTGTAGGGGATGAGCATTTCGCGCTTGCCCAGGAGCGACCATTCAAAGCGCTCCGGCGATCCGTTGACGATGTCCGTATCGTCCGCCGTTCGAAGACCATCGGCCGAACCGATTGCGTCATCGAAGCCCAGTTCCGGCGCCCGCAGGACCCGCCGTCTTGCCGCATCGTAGCTCCAGGCCTGGCGGGGCTCGGCACTCTGGTTCAGCGTTTCGAGGACGAGCACACCCCCGCCGGCCTGGCGCGGCGGCGCCGTCACCTTGGAGAGCAGCGAAAACAGCACGTTGCCGGCGTTATCGATGCTTCGGCTTCGGTCGTAGTAATTGAACTTCACCTGGGTGGACCGGGCGATCCGGGTGTGGCGGCCGTCCGGATAGACGTTCACATCGTCGGCGCGCGAGATGATGTGCTGACCACGCCAGCGCGCGACGTGGTTCCAATACACTTCCAGGGGCTGGTCCGGCACCGGGAACGGAATCCCCGCATGAGCGCCCTCGAACCCGTTTCCCTCATCGACCAAGCGGGACCGGCCATGATTCTCGCGGGTATTCGCATAGACCCATTCCGGCGCCGCATGGCTGCGTCGGGAAGGATAGACCGGGATCCGAAAGGAGTCCGGATAGCGCTGCAGCAGGGCCACGAGACCAGGCGACAGGACCGCGGTGTGCTGCGCATGGTTGCTTGCCGAAATGACATGCAACGGTTGGTCGCCGAACGGGTCGACATGAGGCTCGCCAGGCTGATAACCGATCGGCGGTTCGGTGACGCCCCCGGACCAGGCCGGGATGGTGCCTGCCGCGTTGCCGGCAGCCTCCGCCCCCATGGGGGTGAGCTCACTTCCGAGCTCGCCCCCCTGGGCCTGGAGCAGCGCCGGAAGGAACGGCAAAAGGGCGACAAAGCTGCGAAGATTCATGCGTAAACCGAAGGTTGCGAAAAACGTTCGAGCAGCAGGCCCGAGACGCGCCTGAAATGCAAGCCCTGCGCATTGTGATAGCATCCGCGGGCAAATTCGACCATCTCCGGTCTGGGCACGAGAACATGAGGGGGCCGACTTGAGCAGCAGCCACACCCAGCCTATCAACCAGGGCACCTACCCGGAACTCTCCTGGCCGGCCGTCATTGTCGGCTGGTTCCTGGGGGTGATCATCGCCATCTCGATCGGATACGCGGCCCTCATCCTGGGCTTCTCCATCGAGGGGTCCGAACTTGCCGCAATCCTCGGCTTCGGCATCCTGCGCGGCATGCTGCGCCGGCGCAGCCTCGTCGAGAACAACATCGCCCAGACGGTCGCCAGCGCGGTAAACGGGGCCTCTTCCGGCATGATGTTTTCGGTTCCGGCGATCTTCATCCTCGGCTACGGCGACGCCTTCCATCCGGTGTTGCTGACCTTCGGGTGCATCGCCGGCGCGTTTCTCGGCATCGCCTTCATCATCCCGCTGCGCAAACAGATGATCGACTTCGAGCGACTCACCTATCCCGGTGGCGTGGCTGTTGCGACGATTCTGAAATCGCCGGGTGCGGGCATCAAGAAAGCGCAGTTGCTCATTGGCGCGGCGCTCGTCAGTGCCGGCGTCCATGCCGCAACCCAGGTGAGCGGCGTTTCCAACTGGGGGCTGGGTGCACAGCTGGGCATTCCCGAGTATTTCAACGCCACCTGGTACCTCTCTCTGCTGACCATCGGTACGGGCTTCATCGCCGGGCGCGGCGGCGTGGCCTTCATCATCGGCGGCTTCTGCGTCTACTGGTTCATTGCTCCCATGCTGTCGACCACCGGGCAGCTGCCTATCGACCCTGCAACCGGCGCTGCGGTGACCGACCCGGGCGTCCTGCGACTCAGCCTGTTTCGACCGCTGGGCATCGGCATGCTGATTGGCGGCGCCATCATGGGCGTCATCCTGGCCTTCCCGCTGATTCTCAGCGCCATCCGCTCGATGCAGTCGGCGGCGAAGGTCAAGTCGGTAGCCTCTGCGGACGAGATGCCGATCAAGCTGCTGTACTTTGCCATCGGCGGCGCCGCTGTCCTGCTTTGCGTGATTTCGATCCTGTCTTCCGAATCGGTGGGCCTGGGTCGGGGAATCCTGATGGCCGTACTCGGGACCATCTGGATCTGGATGGCGGGCGTGATCCTGTCGGAAGCCATCGGCCGGACCAACTGGTCGCCGCTGTCCGGCATGACCCTCATCGGGGTCACGATCCTGATCTTCGTGACCAGTGGACTGGGCCGCGAAGAAGCCATCGTGGCGGCGATCACAGTCGGTGCCGCCACCTCCGTCGCCATGTCGCAGGCCACCGACCTGATGCTCGACCTCAAGACCGGTTACCTGGTCGGCGCACGGCCCCGCATGCAGCAGATGGGACAGTTCATCGGCGCCTGGCTGGGCCCGCTGGTGGTCATCGTGCTGATCTTCGTGCTCCATGAAGCCTATGGCTTGGGATCGGCCCAGCTACCGGCGCCCCAGGGCCAGGCCCTGGCCAGCATGGTCGAAGGCGTACTCGGGGGCGATGTCCCGATGCAGCAGTACATCGCCGGCGCCCTGCTCGGCGGCGTGCTATCTGCATTCCAGGGTGGTCTGGGGATTACCGTCGGACTGGGCTTCTACCTGCCCTTCAACATCGTGCTGACCTACGCCCTCGGTACCCTCGCCCGGGTTCTGGCGGACCGCTACAAGGGCAAGCGCTGGAGCGAGGATACGGGCATCCCGGTTGCCGCCGGACTGATCGTCGGCGAGGCCCTCGTGGGTGTCGGTTTTGCGATCTATTACGTGGCCACGGCCTAGGAGAAGATCATGAAAGCACTCGGAATGATTCTCCTCATCATCGGATTCCTGGCCGGCGCCTACGTGGCCTCGCTCGATGCGGAAGCAACCAACTGGACCTGGTTCCTGCCGGCGATCGGCGTCGCCGTGGCGGGGCTCCTGGCGCATCGCCGGGCGACCCACGCGGCAGCCAAGTCCGACGATGTGCTGATCGGCAATCGCCAGACCCTGGAAGAGAGCCTGGACCGGATCGTCCAGGAGCTCGATGCGCTGAAGAGCCACAAGGAAGAGATCCCCTGCTACGAAATGCGCTTCGAGATCGACAAGCGTTTCCGCAACGACCTGATCAAGTTTGCCGACGCCCGGGAGACCATGTCCCACCTGTTCGGACTGCAGGCCTACGCCGACATCATGAGTTCCTTCGCGGCCGGCGAGCGCTACCTGAACCGGGTCTGGTCGGCCTCGACGGACGGTTATGCGCAGGAAGTCCTGGACTACGTGGACAAGGCCCACCACCAGTTCCTGGAAGCGCGAGAACAGTTCTACGCAGCGGCGGACAAGGCCGGCGCCTGATCCGGCAAATTGAGGCTGCGGTGGCGCCAAGGCGACGGCGCCGGAGTCCTCCGATGAGAGCCCAGTTAGCGTGTTTCGCGAACTCGATGGATGAACCGAACGAGGAGATTGCGACGGGCGCGTAGCCGGTATAACCAGAAAATTGCGACGGCAACCGCCACCACACCGAGCAACCCAAAGAATAGGTGACCAGCGAATTCTCTGAAGCTAAACCAGTCGTCCAGGAGTTCGCCGAACACGATCCACGCGAAGCCCGCGATGGTCACCATGATGATGTAGTCGATGCCCTGCGGGACAAGCTGAGGCTCCAGCGCTTCGTCGTCACGGGCACGGTATGCGGTGACATAGGCCTGGAGCAGGTGGGATCCAGCAACCAAACCGGTCAGGATCCAGAAAGTCGCCGGAAACTCGGTCTTGCTGCCGAACGCCGTCGCGAGTCCCGCAATAAGGAGTGGATGCCCGAAAGCGTAGGGTTCAGTAAGCAGCACCGTCCTGAGCAGTTCCGGCTCCGTCCGGTCGTGCCAGCTGACCTCAAAGGTGCGACGGGGCCAGAACTTCAGGTAGCGGCGAATGATCTGCAGTGTCTCTAGATCCTGATCGGCTGTCGCAATCTCGCGCTGGACGCCAAGCGGCGCGACCAGGTACTTGATCCAGTCGCCGATCAGCACGACGAATGCGTCGATCACGACCAGCAGGAAGAGCTGCGACGATGGCAGGCCCAAAACGAAATGCCCAAGACACGGTCCCAGCCCGGCAATCGCCAAGGTGAGCGCCTGCCCCCTGACCTGGGTCCGCTCACGATGCCGCCAATCGGCGAGAATCTGCTCAGCCGATTCTTCGAGGTGTTCCAGCTCGTAGGTGCGAACCAGACGTTTCCCACTGCTGCGTTCGTTGAGCGAGAAGAGAAGTCGCATGGGCTCAGCCGCGTACGGCGGCCGCAAACTGATCAAGAACAGCCAGCTGGCGACGCAGGCGGATCCGCCAGATTGCGACCACTACAGCCGTCACGCCGGCCAGCGTGACGAAGAACAGGGTCGCGTGGTCGTCCTGGGTCAGGATCAGGTAGCTTTCCGCGAACCAGGCCAGACCAAAAGCGATCAATGAAGCGACACTGACCAGCAGCATGAGGTCCACCGCCTGCGGAAGCAGCTTCGGGGCCAGGCGGTCGTCATCCCGGGCCTGAAACCCAGCCACGACTGATTGCACAAGGTGCAGAACACCAACGCCGACTGCCAGCGTCCAGAACGCCGCATCCAGCTGGTGCCAGAGCACCATCATGGCCAGCATCCCTCCAACGGCCAGGGGTATTCCGGCGATGGATGGCCCCCCGGCGATCGCGGTCATCAGCAGCTCCCGGGGCAAGCGGTCATGGTCGTAGGTCCTGAACGATCGATCTCCGCCCGACTCGAGATAACGTGCCATGGTGTGAAACTCCCAGAATGCTTCGTAACAGCGAGCGACCGCCAGTTGCGTTGGATAGGGCGCGACGAGATATTTGAGCCAATCACCCAACAGCAGAACGAACGCGTCCAGGGCGAGCAACAGGAACAGCTCGAGGGCCGGCATATCGAAGACGAAGTAACCGAAAACCGGACCCAGCCCGGCGATCGCCAGGGTCAATGTTTCGCTTCTGCTTTGCACGCGTACCCGTCGCGGCCACTCTGTCTCCAGAGCCTGCAGGCGGTCGACCAGATGATCGATCTCGAAGTCCCGTACCGGGCGCTGGCCTCTCAGCACCAAATCCAATGGAAACAGGAATCGCATGCTCATCCCCAAATCAGGCAACAGCAACCTAGCT
>JAWVZU010000048.1:0-17448 GCA_033722075.1 Lysobacterales bacterium | reverse complement strand
TGGCCATCCGGCGACCACTGGGGCGAGTAATTCTCGGCGGCATGGGTCAGACGGCGCGGGCTCTCGGGACACAATTCGTCCATCCGGGCGCCCCACATGGCCATTGTTGCGATCAGTAGAGCCAGCATGCCCCGATCATAATCGACAGCCTGCGCACTTTCAGGCACATCCGCCCAGGTCCTTTCCTCCGAACTCGTGCTAGCCTCCCAGCAGATGCCACCAGGGACAAACCACATGCGTCGAATCCTTGCCTCAATCGCCTTCGCGCTGGCAGCCGGCACGGTCCAGGGCGATGTCCTGTTCGAAAACGTCGAAGTGATCACGATGGAGGATGAAAGCGTTCGCAAGGACCGGCACGTTCTCGTGCGCGGCGACACCATCGTCTCGATCACCGAGGCTCCGCCAGCGACCGGCGATGACGTGATCCGCATCGACGGCGATGGCCGGTTTCTGATGCCCGGCCTGGCCGAGATGCACGCTCATATCCCCAGCACGGCCAATCGTCAGAATGCCGAGGATGTGCTTTTTCTGTACCTGTCCCAGGGGCTCACCACCGTTCGGGGGATGCTGGGGGAACCCGGCCACCTCGAACTGCGGCAACAGGCCGCAGCCGGCACAATCGATGCGCCCCGCATTTACACCTCCGGCCCGTCGCTGAACGGAAATACCGTTGAATCACCCGAGCAGGCCGAGTCCATGGTGCGCGCCCAGCACGCCGCCGGCTACGATCACATCAAGATCCACCCCGGGCTCTCGACCGCGGAATTCGACGCTCTCGCAGCCACAGCGCTCGAACTGGACATGCCGTTTGTCGGCCACGTATCCAGTGCTTACGGTGCGCCGCACGCGATCGCTGTAGGCATGACCGGCATCGACCACCTGGACGGTTTCATCACCGCGCTGGTCCCGGCGGACGAGGTGACACCCGATCCCGGCTTCTTCGGTCTCAACCATGCGAAGAGCGCGGACGCAGGAAAGATCTCCGAATTCGCACAGACCGTCGCGCAAGCGGGCACCTGGGTCGTTCCCACGGAAACGTTGATGGTCAACCTGGTCGGGCCGGAGGAGGCGGACAGCCTCCTGTCCCAGCCGGGAATGGAGTTCGTCGGCACCGCAGCGAAGGCCCAGTGGCGCCAGGCCAAGGCCCAGTTTTCCGCGGTCGATCGTGCCGCCGCTAATCGCTTTCTTGAACTGCGCCGGGCGCTGCTCGTGGCCCTGCACGAAGCCGGGACCAATATCGCCCTGGGCTCGGACGCTCCACAGGTCTTCAATGTGCCCGGATTCTCGGCTCACCGGGAACTCGAACTGTACGTGGATGCCGGGCTTTCGCCGTTCGAGGCACTCCGGACCGGGACGGTGAACGTGGGGCGCTATTTCTCCGCTGACCGCGGAACGGTCGCTCCCGGGCAGGCGGCGGACCTGCTGCTGCTCGCGGCGAACCCGCTGGAGGATATTCGCAACACCAGGCAGGTGAGCGGCGTGATGGTCGCCGGCCGCTGGTACGATGCCGCGACCATCCGGGCGAAGCTTGAGGAGATCAAGGAGCGCATCCGGTAAACGTCCTTGCGTGGGCAGGGCATCGGGATAAAATGAAAGTCAGGCAACGATTGGACGGTGCTATGGCCAGGTTTCTTGCAATCCTCTTCGCTACCGCGCTGCTGACCGGCTGCGGAAGCTCCGTCGACGACCTCATCGGTGAATGGGTCCAGCTCCAGGGCTCGCGACCCCAGACCAAGCTGATCCTGCGTCCGGACGGCACCGGCAAGATGGAAGTGAAAGGTGGCGTCAACTACCAGCTGGACAGCTGGGAAATCGAATCGGACCGGCACCTCAAGTTCAGCATCTACAACCAGGACGTCATTGCCCGGTTCATTCTCAACGATGATTCCCTGGAAATTTCCCGGGTCGAAGGTTTCGAGGAAATGAACGGGACCTACAAGCGCGTCAAGTCGTAGCCCGCCCTGCGGCCCAGACGAGAACCTCCCGGACGCCCGCGTCGCGCAGCGTGGACGCTGCCGCGTCCACCGTCGCGCCGGTGGTCATGACGTCATCGATCAGACACACCCGTCCGGGGATTTTTGATTTTCGGCCAACCCGGAATGCCCCCGAGAGGTTGCGCCGCCGACCGGCGGCGGACAGGCCGGTCTGCGGCGCGGTCGAGCGCTGCCGAACCAGCAAGCGCGACCGCACCGGCAAGCCAGAGACCCGAGCCAACGCCCGCGCCAGCTCCACGCCCTGGTCGTAGCCCCGCTCCCGTAACCGTCCGCGGTGCAACGGAATCGGGACCAGCACATCGGCGGCGGGCCAGCCTGCGGGACGAAAGGCCCACACACGGCGCGCCAGGCCCGGCTCCATCGACAGGTCCCCGGCGAACTTGAGCCGCCGGATCAGCCAGTCGAAGGGATAGGCATAGGTCGCCAGCGCCCGCGCCCCGTCAAAAGCGGGCTTGCGCTGCAGGCACGCCCCACAGGACGCCACTGTTTGGGGCGTCGGCAGACCGCAACCCGCGCAGGCGGTCTCGATGAGCGGCAGGTCCTGTAGGCAGGGTCCACAGAGACCGAGTCTGCCGAATCCGGACTGGCCGCAGAAGCGGCACGGTGACGAGCGATTCTTGTCAACCTCGACTCCGCTTTCAGGTTGACAGGGGTCCGGGGCAGCTGAATACTCCAGCGCCAGCCATCGCCCAACGGCACCCAACATGCGAAACGACAAATCCATGTCCCAGAATTCCCTCCGGCACGACTGGACCCGGGAGGAGTCCGTCGCCCTGCTCAATCTGCCATTCAACGACCTGCTCCTGCAAGCACAACAGGTCCACCGCGCCCATTTCGACCCCAATGCGGTCCAGGTCAGCACGCTGTGCTCGATCAAGACCGGGGCCTGTCCCGAAGACTGCAAGTACTGTCCCCAGAGCGCCCGGTACAAGACCGGCCTCGAGGTGGAACGGCTTCAGCCGGTCGAGCAGGTCGTCGAGCAGGCCCGAGCGGCACGGGCGAACGGGGCGACCCGATTCTGCATGGGCGCCGCGTGGCGAAACCCGAAGCAGCGAGATCTGGACCAGGTCATCGAAATGGTGCGTGAGGTGAAGGCCCTTGGGCTGGAGACGTGCGCCACGCTAGGCATGTTGAGCGGGGAGCAAGCGGAAGCGCTCCGGGAGGCAGGACTCGACTACTACAACCACAACATCGACACGGCCCCCGAGTACTACCCGGAAGTCATCACAACCCGAACCTTCGACGACCGGCTGGCGACGCTCGAGGCTGTCCGTTCCGCCGGGATGAAGGTCTGCTGCGGCGGCATCCTGGGCATGGGCGAAGATCGCAGTCACCGCGCCGGCATGCTGGTCACGCTGGCGAATCTGCCGAAGCACCCGGAAAGCGTCCCGATCAACATGCTGGTGCAGGTCGAAGGCACCCCGCTGCACGGGCAGGAAGCGCTGGATCCGCTGGAGTTCGTGCGGACCATCGCCGTTGCCCGGATCATGATGCCGGCGTCCATGGTGCGACTGTCCGCCGGACGCACGGACATGAGCGACGAACTGCAGGCGCTTTGCTTCTTTGCCGGCGCCAACTCGATCTTCTACGGCGAGAAGCTGCTCACGACCGAGAACCCCGCCGAAAGCAGCGACCGCACCCTGATGGACCGGCTGGGCATCCACCCGGCACCTGCGTGATCCCAGAGGTCTGGCAAACGCGGGTCCGGCAAAGCCTGGAAGCACACTTCTCCGCCGGGCTGCAACGCTCCCGGCGTCACGCGTTCGATGCCTGCGGCCCGCTCCGCCGGATCGAGGGTCGGGATTTCCTCACCTTCGCCAGCAACGACTACCTCGGCCTGGCGGCGGACCCGCGAATCAAGGACGCCCTGCGCAACGCGGTGGGGCACTGGGGTCTCGGCAGCGGTGCCGCACAGCTGCTGGGCGGCTACACCGCCGCGCACAAGGGCCTGGAAGAACGCCTTGCGGATTGGGTCGGCCAGCCCCGCGCCCTGCTCTTTTCCACCGGCTACCAGGCCAACCTGGCCATGCTCGACGCCCTGGCCGGAAAAGGCGACCTGATCTGCGAAGACCGGCTGAACCACGCTTCCCTGATCGACGCCGCGCGAATTTCGGGCGCGACCCTGCGGCGCTACCTGCACACCGATTCCGACTCCCTGGATCGTCGGCTCGAAAAGGCACGGGCCGACCATGCGCTGGTGGCAACCGACAGCGTGTTCAGCATGGACGGTGATCTTGCGCCGTTGACCGAACTGGCGACCGTTGCCCGCCGGCACGATGCCTTGTTTCTGGTGGATGACGCCCATGCGCTCGGCGTGATCGGCGACCAGGGTTGCGGCGCTGCCGCCTCATCCGGCGCGAACCCCGCCCTGGTCATGGCCACGCTGGGCAAGGCGCTGGGCAGCTTCGGCGCATTCCTGGCCGGAAACGAAGACCTGATCGAGTGGGTGGCGCAGACCGGTCGCGCCCACATATACACCACCGCGCCGCCGCCGGCCGTGGCCGCAGCGACCCTGGTGGCGGTCGAACTGGCCCGCCAGGAAGACTGGCGACGGCAAAAACTGGCGGAGCTGATCCACCGCTTGCGGTCCGGGGCCGCAAAACGAGGGATTGAACTGCTGCCTTCGGACACCCCGATCCAGCCGCTGGTTCTGCGCTCGGTCGAACGGGCCGCGAGTGTCTCGGAAGGGCTCGCGCAGCAAGGCATCTGGGTGCCCGCCATCCGGCCGCCAACGGTGCCCGCGGACAGCTGCCGGTTGCGGATCACGTTGACGGCGGCCCATGAACCGGCGCACGTCGACCGCCTCCTCGAAGCCCTGGAGTCCATCCTGTGAGTCGGGTCGTCATGCTGCACGGCTGGGGCATGCACAGAGCCATCTGGGGCGACTGGCCGGACCGGCTGGGCGAAGTGATGCGGCTGGACCTGCCCGGTCACGGAGAACGGCCCCGCGGCGAACGCCTCGAAAGCCTGGAGACGCTCGCGGCAGAAGTCATGGCGTCAGGGAAGGGGCCGATCATGATCGTCGGCTGGTCCCTGGGCGGACTGATTGCACTGCAGGCCGCGGCGGACCACCCGGACCGGGTCGCGGGCCTGGTCCTTCTGGCGGCAACCCCCTGCTTCGTGCGGCAACCGGACTGGCCGAGTGGCATGGAGTCTGCGATCTTCGAGGAATTCGCCCAGGGCCTGGAAGAAGATTATCGCGGCACGTTGAATCGCTTTTCCGCGCTCGAGGTTCGCGGCAGCGAGACCGGTCGCCGTGATCTCAAGCTCATCCGGGAACGGATGAACCGCTACCCGCCGCCCGCCCGAGAGACCCTCCGCGACGGCCTGCGGCTCCTGCGGGACAGCGATCTTCGGCACCGCTTGGACGAACTGGATTGCCCAACGCTCCTGGTGGCTGGCGATCACGATCGGCTGGTCGCCCCGGAAGCGGTCGAAGCCACGGCAAAGCGCATGCCCCAGGCGAGAGTCACCATGATCCGCGGCGCCGGGCACGCTCCCTTTCTGGGGCAGCCGGATACGGTCGCGGGTCTGATTCAAGGTTTTGTCGAGACCTGCCGTCCATGACGCCACCGGTCGACCAGCAGTGGATGAAAGCGTCCTTCGAGCGGGCCGCGGGCAGTTATGCGGAGTCCGCTGCGCTGCAGCGGGAAGTCGAGGCACGGCTCCTGGAACGGCTGGACCTGATGAGCCTCGTACCGGACCGGGTACTGGACCTCGGCTGCGGCCTGGGCAATTCGACGAATGCGCTTGCCGCGCGCTACCCGGATGCCGAAGTCATCGGTGTCGACCTGGCGTTTCCTATGCTGGCAACGGGCCAACACCGGGGCTGGCGCGTCTGTGCCGATGCCGCGACACTGCCGCTTGCCGACACCTCCTGCGACCTCCTTTTCTCGAACCTGATGCTGCAATGGGCGCCCTCGCTACCGACCATGCTCGATTCGTTCCGCGGCGTGCTTCGTTCGCAGGGCCTCCTCCTGTTCAGCACCTTCGGCCCGGATACGCTGATGGAACTGCGCCATGCCTGGTCGGAGAGCGACGGCGAGGTTCATGTCAACGACTTCGCGGACATGCACCAGATCGGCGACATCCTCGTGGAGGCCGGCTATGTCGACCCGGTGATGGACGTGGAGCGGATCACCGTCACCTATCCGGACGTGATGACCCTGATGCGGGACCTGAAAGCCATCGGGGCGCATAATGTCGACAGCCGGCGGCGACGAACGCTGACCGGCAAACGCCGGCTGAGGCGCATGATCGAAGTCTACGAGTCCGAATTCAGGATGGATGACGGGCGGCTGCCCGCGACCTACGAAGTGATCTACGGTCACGCCCTGGGCCCCCCACCGGGTCAGCCGCGGCGCCGGGAAGGCGTTGAAGAGGCAACCTTTTCCATCGACCACCTGCGCGGTTCGAGGCGGCGTCGATGAGATCTTTTTTCGTCACCGGAACCGATACGGAATGCGGCAAGACCCGGGTCAGCTGTGCGCTCATCCGTGCGCTGCGGGAAAAAGGCCAGACCATTGCGCCGATGAAACCGATCGCGAGCGGCGCGGAATCCGTCGATGGCGGGTTGCGCAACGCCGACGCGGTCGACCTGATCGCCGCCGCCTCGGGCGACTGGCCCTACGCGCGCGTGAACCGGTATATCTTCGAGCCCCCCATCGCGCCGCATCTTGCCGCCCGCGAAGCGGACGTGCGCATCGATCCGGAAGAGGTTCGCGAGGATTTCGATTGGCTGCGCGAGCGTTCTGACCGCGTCGTCGTCGAAGGGGTCGGCGGCTGGGCAGTCCCGCTAAGCGAGGAGCTCATGCTGGCCGACCTGGTGCGGGTGCTCCAGCTCCCGGTCGTGGTCGTCATCGGCATGAAACTCGGCTGCCTCAATCACGGTCTGCTGACCGTCCGGCGCATCCTCGACGATGGATTCCCGCTGATCGGCTGGATCGCCAACCGGATCGACCCGGAGATGCTTCGCTACGAGGACAACCTGGCGACGCTGGAACGGGTCATTCCCGTGCCGCGCATCGCGACACTGGAGCACGGGGCGACCGAGCTGGAGATCGAAGCGGTCCTTTAGGAGACGCGGCTCAGACCTGCGTCGTCTACCCGGAACACCACCTCGGTCATCTCACCCGTAACGCCCGGATCTTCGTAGCGATCGATGAACGCCTGGTCCTCCGGCAGGGTGAACACCCGTCCGATCAGCTCGTCGCTTCCCGCTTCGATGATCGTGACGCCGCTGTCGGTCGCATTCAGATGCCGAATGGTCGGATTGGCTCCACTGAGGATCTGCCCCAGGAACGGCAGCAGTGATGCGGCCAGCTGGCGCAGGACGGGATCCGAATTGGCCTGCACTTCGACCAGGCCGGCCAGCGACTGGGAAGACACGGCACCGGTCGTGAACTCCACGGTGCCTCCCCCGTGATCGGTTACCAGCGATGCATGGATGTCTCCAGCCAACAGAACCACCCCGCTCGCAGGCCCGTACACGTTCTGGAGGTATTCCGCGCGCTGCAGACCGAACCCGTCCCACTGGTCCACGTTGAGATAGAAGCGCTGGTTGAAGGGCGCCGGCACGCCGAGCGCCGGATCGCTCAGGTCGAGCACCAGGGCCGTGTTGGAGACGGAATTGGCGACCATCTTCCAGCGGGCGTCCGAGTTCATCAGCCGGCCGCGCAACCAGATGTCCTGGTCCTGCCCAAAGGCATTCTGGGTCTGCGGCCCCTCGAAGGTCGCCAGGGCGGCCGCATAGAGGTCGTAGGTTTCCTTGACCACGAAATAGCGGGAGCCCAGTCGCGAAAACAGCCCCTGCTTGCCCATGGTGAAGAAGGCGATCCCGCGTTTGGCTTGGGCGATGGTCGCCTCGTCCAGTCGCGGCGCCTGCTGCGAAGGCGGCACCGTCGCGTTGAACCCGTCGATGAGGGAGTTGATTACGGTCGTGGCCAGGTTGCCACTGATGACCTCCTGGGCTTTGGCGGCCGCCGCCGACTCATCCAGCCCCTCACCCTGGTAGGCCGCCGCGGCCACCCCCACGAGCAGCTCCTTGAGGCTCGCGAAGGGCTGCTGGTCGACGTTCACATAGGGACTGAAATTGTCACGTACGGCGCTGAAGGGGATGCCCTGGGCACTGAGGATCTGGGACAGCACCTCTTCCGTCACCGCTACGCTGCCGGGAAAAGCATCCTCGGGGATCAGGTGATCCGGTCGATAGGTCCGGTAATCGGTACACAACAGCTGAACGTTGGCCCCGAACCGGAAATCGCGGTAGATCACCGTATCCGGGAAACGGTTGGCCTCGTCGAAGAAGCTCTCCTGCGTTCCGTCCAGTTCCGTATCGATCGGCATGAACTCGAAATAGGCCTGCTCGGCATTGCGCTTGCGTTCCGGATCGATTTCCGACTGACGGCCAAAAGTGTAGGTCCCGCTGGCCTGCCACTGGTCATCGGAATACTCGTGGTCGTCCCAGATGGCGATCATCGGAAACCGCTCGTGGACCTGCTGCATGAGCGCATCGGACCGAATGAGCTTGTACAGGTCCCGATAGTTTCCGACCGAGCGGGCCGCCCGGAAGCCCGAAGTGCCACTGCCGATCTGGATGGCTTCGTCCGGGTTGGAAAAGGCCACGGGCCGATCGGGATTGCCGCCCTGGAAGGCCGGATCGCCGCTGGTCTCATAGATGTAGTCACCGACGTGCAGGACGAAATCGAGGTCCTCCTCGAGCAGCTTCAGGTACGTGTTGTAGTAACGGCCCAGATAGTCCTGGCAGCTGACCTGCCCGAAGCGGATGGTCCGGGTCGAGTCGGCGGCCGGCGCCGTCCGGGTTCGGCCGGTGCGAGACGCTTGCAGGGCGCCCTCGGCCTCGAAGAGAAAGCGGTAGAAGTAGGTATTGTCGCTGGACAGATCGGTGACCCGGACCTTCAGACAATTGTCATGACTTCCCGGCGCAGTGAACTGGGCGTCCACGATCAGATTGGCAAACGATTCGTCCGTGGCGACCTGCAGACGCAGCGGCGCATCCGATCCGCCGGCATCCACCCGGGTCCAGAGAATAACGCTGGACGGGCGCGGATCGCCTGAGGCCACCGATTGGGGATAGAACGCCTCGCCGTTGACGATCGAGAGCGGCGGTGGCGGCGGATTGTTCCCGGAGCCGGTGATCAGGTCATCGTCGCTGCTGCCGCAGCCGATCAGCCCGGACGTTGCAACCGTCCCCGCAGCCACGCTGGCGATCTTGAGGAACCGTCGGCGATTCATCCCCTTCGTCGTCATCATGCTCACCTTCTTCCCGGAAGTCCGGTGAGCATAATCACCGCCAATTTCAAATGAAAGCCCACCACCGGCCGCGGCACCGGCCTCGCGTCGGTTCCCCGAGTGCTAGACTCAGAGTTCAATGGGAGGCATGGCCCATGCAGAAACCATCACTCGATGAGATCCGAGAACGCGCCGAACGGGGTGATGCGACCGCGCAGTATCAGCTCGGCAACATCTATCAGCAGGGGTTGTACGAGCAGCCGGTCGACCTGGGTCAGGCGCTGAACTGGTACCAGGCAGCTGCCGACCAGGACCACCGCGATGCCTGTTTCAACGTCGCCCTGATTACCCTCAGAATCCTCCCGCGGCAGAACCAGTCGCCGCGCGCGGACCTCGGCCTACCGGCCCTGGAAAAGGCGGCCAAGCTGGGCGATACGGAAGCGCTGGCCTTTCTCGGCGACGTCCTCATTACCGGGGAGGGCAGCGTGCCCATGGATTCCGAACGTGGCGCCCGGTGCCTGGAGCAAGCCGGCGAAGCGGGCGAAACGAAAGCCTTCCGCGTGCTGGGTGCGCATCTGATGAACGGCGATCGTCTTGCTGCCGATCCTCGGCGAGCCAACCAGCTCTTCAAGCGCGCCGCCGAAGCCGGCGACCCCGAAGCCATGTTCCAGCTCGGCGTCAGCCTGCAAACCGGGCGCGGTGTTTCACCGCAGCCGGAGACGGCCCGCAAGCTGTTTCGCAAGGCCGCCGAAGCTGGTCACGGCATTGCTATGGTCAACGTTGCCGTCGATCTGTTCGAGGAAGACCCGGATGCCGCCACCCGGTGGATCATGCGCTCGGCGGAACAGGGATGCGCGGCGGGTCTCTACGAAGCCGGTCAGGCCTATCGCCTCGGTCGAGGCGTGCCCGCCGACATGCAGCGTGCCTTCCAGTACTATCGCGCTGCCGCCCACCAGGACCATCCGGATGCCCTGTTCTCCCTGGGCCTGTGCTACGAGCACGGCGGCGGCACGGAGATCAATCTCGCCGCGGCCGAGCAGTGCTACCAGCACGCCACCATGAAGGGTCACGGGGGCGCAGCTCACAACCTGGGCATCATGTACGTCCAGGGCAAGGGGGTGGAGATGGACCGGGTGCTCGCCAAGGAACTGTTCGAATACGCCATAGCCTGCGAAGAAGACGATGCCATGTTTTCGATGGGACTGGCCTTCGCCCAGGAAGAAAAGCATGAAGACGCCTGGATGTGGGGCGTACTGTCGGTCCTGCATCGACCGCAGGGCCAGGGCCAGGCACTGCTCGACCATCTCGCCGGGCAGATGGACGAGGCCCAGCGTGCCGCAGCGGCGGCCCGGGCCGATCAATGGGAGCGTCCAGACAAGACCATGGCGTTCATGGTCACCGGCAACAAGGGCCGGCGACCCTACTGACCTCTTTTCAGGAACACCCGCCGTCGGCCAGGAAGGCCAGCTGTTCGTAGTCCAGCGATCCGACCGATTCCGGTTGGCCGTCGGGATTCCAGTGGAGCGTGAACTGGCGCTCACCGGTGAACTCGAACTCGACCGTGCCCCAGCGCTCAACTTCGGCGGTCGCTGCATCGAAGCGCGGCGGAAATTCGCCCTGGACTCCGGCGAAGGCCTCGGCGGTCACGCGGTCGCCTTCGAAACGACCGCTGCCGACCAGCCACAGCTGGCCGCCATCCCGATAGTTGTACCAGGACCAGGCAAGCGCCGGTTCTCCATCCTGGACCACGGTCTCGACCAATAGCCCCTGCCCGTTCTGGTCCGGATTCCAGTAGAGACCCGAGGTGCAGAACCCTACATCGGCACCGGAAACCGAAATGGCGGTGGGCTTGCTCAGGTGAATCATGGCCAGGGTGCCTGCCTCGCCGTCGCCGAAGGGGGATTGCCAGCGGACGTCCAGTTCTTCATCGCCGCTGAAGACCAGCTGCAGCTCTCCCCAGTCCTCTCGAACGACCTCGCCGCTCTCGAAATCCGGGCCGAAGCCGGTCCCACGCGTGACGGTCATCGGTACCACGGCACGATCGCCCTCGATCTCGCCAACGCCGATCATCCACAGAGGTTCTCCGTCGTAGTAGACATACCAGGTCGCCAACAGCGCGGGGCTGCCTCCCTGGTCGATGACCTGAACCTGGAGGCCGTGGCCGGGTTCGTTGGCGTCATACCAGAAGCCATTGACGGCCGGGTTGATGGTATAGCGCGGCTGCCCGTCGATCTCGGCGAGCGGCGCCCGCCACACACCGCGGCCGTAAGTGAAGGCGAACAGCCAGGCCGTGCCGGCATCCTCCCGATCGTTGATCACCACCCGCTCGACGATTGCGCCGCCGAAGCCCGTCTCTTCAACCTGCCACTGCTCGCCGCCGTCGGCGGTGAAGAAGATCCCAAGATCGGTGCCGATGTACAGGTGGTCGGGATTCGACGGATCAACGGCCAGCGAATGCACCGGGACGTCCGGAAGACGCCCGTCGCCCTGCCCATCAATGGGAAAGAAGCTTTCGCCGCCGTCGGTCGACTTCCAGACATGGTCCCCGCCAAAGCTGGAATAGGTGGCGTAGGCGATGTTCTCGTCGTTGGGGTCGAAGGTGAGGGACGACACCCAGCCCTCCCGGGGCGAAGTGGACGGGAGGCTGGTTCCGCGGTGGCTGAAACCGGCGATGCGGTTCTTGTAGATTGCGTTGCCGGTACCGATCAGCATCCAGGCCGGATTGGTCGGCGAGACGGCAAGCGCGTTGGCCTTGTCATAGAACGTGTTGCCGAACGGCGCCGAGGCGACCGTCCACAGGTCACCGGATGCGGAACCCCGGTAAAGGCGTTTGCCGCCGAGGAACAACCGAGTCCGGTCCGACGGATCGAGGACGTAGGGCGTGATGAACATGAACTCGTCGGGGCCCGGGACGATCCGGGTGATGTTGTCGCCCAGCCAGGTGTACTCGTAGTTTCCGTTCATCCGCGACAAGGTCGGGCCCTGAGCCGAGAAGAAATAGAACGGTCCGTCCGGGTCATAGGCTGAGTAGGCGCCATCGCCGCCGTAGGTCGTCAGCCAGAAAGGATATCCCGGCAGGTTCAGGGCATCGGTCCCGTTGTCCTGCATGCCGCCGAAGACGATGTCGCCGTCCGACGAAACGGTGCCGTGATAGAACTGGGTCGTGGTGAAGCCGGATACGCGGGCGTCGAATCGCGCGCCCTCGGTCATCAGCGAGCGATAGCCATCATTGGTGAAATCCGCCGGTGCATCGGCATTGGTCGCCACCCAGACCCCACCGTCGTTGCCGATCCAGAGCTGCCCGGCAGCATCGAACACCAGGGTGTGAATATCCGGGTGCATGTAGGGGCCTCGAGATGCCGGAACCTCCGGATCCTCGCGGTAGTTGGACATCAATCCGAAGCTCGCACCCCCGTCATCAGAGCGATAGAGCTGCATCCCTCCGGCCCAGACGACATCGGGGTCGTCGGGGTCGACCGCGATGGCCTGGTTGTACCAGCCGGCGCCATAGGGCGTCTGGTCGTCGGCCCGGGCCTGCCACCCAAAAGAGAGAATCCAGGTGCTGACCGGGTCGTCGCTCGAATTGCGCAGGGTCGCCGCCCAGCTCTGACCGCCGTCGTCGCTGCGGAAGACGGCATGAAGGCCGTTCTCGTAGTCGCCGAGCCCGTCGCCGTTCTTGTCCGGTCCGCGCTGATTGCTGGCTGCCAGTGCGTAGAGAATTGAGGGGTCGCCTGGGAACGCGGCCAGTGAAACGCGGCCCATCCCGGTCTCGCTGAGCACCACCTCCCAGCTTCCTCCAGCGTCGGCGTCCCGGTTGAGGAAGATCCGCGAATCGCAGGGACCGTTGCAGGCATCCGGAAGCAGGCCGGGGAGATAGTAGCGATCGTCCGTGGAGCGCGAGGCGCAGGTCGCCAGCACCCAATCGCGGGCCAGGTCCCGCCGGATTTCCAGATCCGTGCACCCTTCGAAGCGCGGACCGGATTCGGCGCTGGTCGCCAGAGTCTGGACGAAGCTAACGCCGCCATCGTCCGAGCGCCAGATTCCGCTGTTCGTCGCCGCATAGAGCCGGTTCGGATCATTGGGCGAGATGACGATGTCGCTCACATAGGCGAAATCGTCGTTGACGGTCGCACTGAGTTGCACCCAGTCCGCCCCGGCGTTGGTGGTCTTGAACATACCCGACCCGGTCATGCTGGAGTAGGGCCGATTGGTGCGCCGGTAGAGCTCCCCTGTTCCGGCGTAATGGACGTTGTCATCGGCCGGCGAGATGGCCAGCGCACCGACGTTCGCATTCACCAGGCGGTCGCCCAGCGCAACCCAGCGGCCCGCTTCGCGCCGCCACACCCCGCCAGACACGCCGGCGGCATAGGTCGTGCCATTCAAATCGAATACGATGCGCCGGGTCCGCCCGCCCTTCTGGTCTGGACCCAGGGACTCCCAGGCTGCGGGAGATTTCGGCACCCGGTCAGGGTTGTGGGCAACGTAGCGGCCCGGGGCGTGAGACCGCGGCATCTTGGCCATGGCTTCCCGCGCCGGCTGCAGCGCATCCATCGGCAACCGATCAGTGCCCGGCGCCAGACGCTTCTGGACGTGCCACTGGGCGCGCTCCCAGGCGGCCGACTTTGGAATCGGCGGATATGCAAGCGTCGGTGCTGCTGGAGATTCGACCCTGGAGGCAGGCACCAGCAGGACGCTCAGGGTAATGAGGAAAAGAAAAGCGTAGCGGCTCATGGCCCCCATTTTAGCCGGAGCGTGAACAAGCCGCCGATATGCGCACTTTCTGCACCTTCACTGCTGGCCCGCAATCAACCGTAACTTGCCCGCCCGGCCCAACTGTTTGATCTCCCACTCCCGGCGGCACGCCTCACTGCGGGTAAGCCCCGTTTCCACATAGGCGAGGCGCTCGGCGCGTCGGCCGCGAAAGAACTTCGCAGCGCGTGGGCCGCCACTGCGGTGCTCCCGAAATCGACGTTGAGGGTCGGTGCTCACCCCGGTATAGAGCGAGCCGTCAGAGCATTGGATGATGTAGATCTGCCAGTTCATGGGTTCGGCCAGCCCGTAAGGGGTAGCGGTTGTATCGCTAATGGTAGGGCAAACACCGATCTGCATCTTTCCTAAACTTGGACAGTCTGATGTTGAGAAGAGGCCGAACTCCCTTTCATCGCGAAAGTCAATCGTCCTCGTTAAAGCAATTGAGTCAAAAGATCATTCCAGGCGTTCCGTGGTGCGGCGCATTCGTTTGGTCGATCTAGTCAGGGCTGTTTGGCCTCGCGAAGACGAGCGCGGGTCTCAGCAGCCGCTGATTGAGGCCGAAAGCAATGAGTGTCAGCTGAAGAGTGCGGCGACTCGTCGAAAGCCGCCGAACCAGGCCCTCGGCGTGTCCCGTACCGCCTTCACCAAAGTACGAATCTCTTCGATGCTCCCGAGCGCGGCCGGCGTCTTCTCGTCGAAGGAATTGATGGCTCTGATCCAGTCAGCCTGGTTGAAACCAAGCTGAGCCAGCGTGGATTCGGCTGAGGCGGGGATCTTCCCTTCCTTGCCCGGGGCGAGGACTCGCCCGGTCGTTTCCACCAGCTGAACGTACGCGTCGAAGGTACAGGGGATCGGGTCGTCTTCCGGCGGCACTTCGTCGGCGAACGGCATCAGTGGAAGCTGCGTCTCCGGCGGTTTTTGCAGTGCGGCCCGAATGCGCTGACGAATCGAAGTGTAGACTGATGCTTCCGGCGTCGGTGCGATCCGGGCGCGGATCGGATTGAGGTCCACGTAGGCCAGGCACGAGAACAACGCCTTCTCGTTCATCAGCGCCTGCGACCTGAAGCGGCCCTCCCAGAAAAAGCCGGTACAACCATCTTCCTTGTTGGCCCGCTTGGCGACCGGCTCGTTCAAACACTTCATGAACCACGACAGGTCGCCCAGGTACTCCCGGCGCTTGCTGATCCAGGTCTGGTAGGCACCGGCCTGATCGTCACCGCCGGTTCCGGCGTGTGCATCCTTGACCCACTGGGGTGGTGTATAGACCCGCGACCAACGTTCGTAGACCTCCTCGTCCGACCACTTCTCGTTGATTCCCGGATTGAGCCTCACGACCAAGTGGTAGTGATTGCTCATGATCGAGTATCCGGCGACCTCGATGGAGAAGGCAGAGACCAGGGTCTCGAGTCGCTCGACGATCCAGCCTCGCCGGTGCTCGTAGTCCCGTCCCGTCGCGAGGTCCTTCCCGCATAGGAATGTGCGCCGCACGCAGCGGCCGATGATGTGGTAGTAGCGGCAGAACTGAGGCTGCACGATGTGCTTCCTTGCAATGGTCATGGCGATCCCTGCCGTGACTGGAATGGGCCTTGAACCTACCGCGTCATGTGGCCCTTGTCTGTAGGAATTTTCCCATGATTAGCCTGTCCAGGATCAGAGAATTAGTGGTGATCAATCTGTTGGCATGATTCGTCCGTATAGCGACGGCAGATCTCTTGTGCCAGTTCACTGGCTTCCCGGAGTTCCCGTGGGGTGAGTTTCAGGCGCAGGTGGTCGAGCATGCGGCTTGTATAGTTGGCCAGCTCGGCCGCCATGACGGCCGCCTGCATCCACGCGAAGGCCATGGCAGGATCCTCCGGGATCAGCGCGCCGCTCATATAGTGATAGCCCACCGTTGCGAGCGCCTCGGGGCGACCGGTCTCCAGCAGGCGACGCAGATAGTAGGGCACACGGGAGCGGTACTCCTCGAGGCGTCCGGTCTGGCCCCAGAGCGCCAGGCGCCCGGGCAGGAATGAGCCTTCAGCGGACGCATAGACTTGCATGGCCGGGAAATAGCCGAGCTCCGCCGAACGGCTCAACCATTCCCACGCCTGGGTCCAGGTTTCGCCCGGACCCCAGCGACTGCAGATTTCCAGGTGGCGCTCGCTGGCAGAAGAAAGCTCATCCCACCAGTCCTCTTCCCGGTCAGGGTCCTTGGCCAGCCGCTCAACCAGATAGTGCTCGCGAGCGGCGGCCTCCTTGGCCGACTGGGGTGCCAGCAGCTCACAGCTGTGGAGAATGACGAACAAGGCATACGCCGCCTCGCCATCGCCTTCCACACCGGCGGCCAACAGGTCATCGACCGGATACAACAGGCCCTCCGCAAGCACCTTTTCGAAAAAGCTGTGATAGCTGAGAAACGGATCTTCGGATTGGCCCAGGTAATCGAACCGGGTGCCGTACTGGATCGGCGCTTCGCTGGACTTCGGCATCTCCGATTGCTCGCCGGCCAGGGGAACCAGTTCATCGAGACCGGGCGGGCCTTCCGAAGTCGACGGTGGTTGCTCCGCAGCGAGCTCATTCGGACCGGGCGAAAGCGGCTCAACCGGGGCTCGCTCTTTACCTGGCCAGACCAGGAACAAACCGAGCAATCCCACGACGACGACAACGATGATCAGCCGCCTCATCCGCCGCACTCCCGCGGGACATATTCGATACACAGTTCACGTCCGCGCTTTCGGGCCGCCTTGACCTGGTCGTCTTCCAGACGCCTTTCAAGCTGTTCCATCGCTCCGGTGAGTTGTTCCCGGTCTTCGAAAGCGATCAGTTCGAGAGCTCTGAGATTGGCGAGTGCGGCCACGAGGTCGATCGGACCGAACTTTCCCCCTCGTTGTTGATTGTAGGAGACCCAGAATCCGTGCTTCGGATCCTCCCGCAGCATCTTCTCGGTCAGGTGAAGCGCGTGCTTGCGGAATTCAGCGACCGCGCCAGCCCAGCCGCGCAACTCCAACTCGACGGCCACCGTGCTGTAGGCAAGATATTGATAGACGCCTGCCGAATATCCCAGCAGAGCGGAAAGCTGCAGCCAGCGGTAGGTATCTTCGCGTAGCCGTTCCCGGTCAATTCCCGCGCATTCGTCCATCAGCCGCTCATCCCGCGGAATGATATATTCCGCTCTCTTTGGCCAATCTACCGTCGTGCGCCGATCCTCGTCCCTCTTCTCCACGGCTTCCCGTACCGTACGCGGCGCGCCCCGGCAAGCGTCGAGGAAGGCGAAGATCAGGAATGCTGCTTCTCCGTCGCCCTCGAGGGCCTGCCGGCGCAGTTCGGAGCGGTCGTACTCGAACAGGGCCGCCCGCGATGCCGCGATGCGAAAGTGGAGGGCGGCCCGATTACCGTGGAACCCGGTGAAATCCAACCGTTCGCCCCGGAGGATCAAGGGCCGCTCTGTCCAATCTGAAGTCAGCTCCTCGAG
>JAWVZU010000047.1:0-17587 GCA_033722075.1 Lysobacterales bacterium | reverse complement strand
TCGATCATCGACCTGCTGGACGCGCAGAACGCCAGCCTGCGGGCCGAGGAGTCGGCAGCCAATGCCGTTTACGACTTCCTGATCGAGGTGATGAACGTCGAACGCGCCACCGGTCAATATGATTTCCTGGCGTCGCCCGAGGAACAACGCGCCCTCGCCCGGGCGATCCGAACCCATCTCGCCAGCCTGGAGGCTTCCCGATGAAACAGATCTGGCTGATTGTCGCAGTCGCGCTCGCGACCGCGGGCTGCGAACGATCGGAGCCGCAGGTCGAGGAACAGCTTCGACCGGTCCGCACCATGGTCGTCCCCGAGGCTTCAGGCGCGCGCCAGCGAACCTTCTCCGGGGTTTCCAGTTCCACCCAGGAATCGCGTCTGTCCTTCAAGGTTGCAGGAACGGTCACCGAGATCCCGGTGCAGGTCGGGGATGAACTCGAGGCCAACGCGCTGGTGGCCCGCCTCGACGCATCCCCGTACCAGCTCCAGGCCCAGCAGGCCGAAGCGGCGTTGCGCCAGGCCGAGGCCGCGGCACGCAACGCGGCAGCGAACTACGAACGTGTCAAGGGCCTCTACGAGAACAGCAACGCCTCACGGAACGACCTGGACGCCGCACGGGCGTCGGCCGAGTCCGCCCAGGCCCAGGTTCGCGCTGCCCAGAAGGCACTCGAACTCGCCCGGCTCAATGTCTCCTACACCCGACTGACCGTCGATCGCAACTGTTCCGTGGCCAGTGTCGAGGTCGAGCGCAACGAAAACGTGTCCAGCGGCACCCCGATTGCCATCGTCAACTGCGGGGCCGGCCTGGAGATCGGGCTGGACATTCCCGAGGGCCTGATTGCCGGCCTCTCCCAGGGGATGCCGGCAAGGATCGCTTTCTCCGCAGTCCCCGGACGCAGCTTCCCCGGCGTCGTCAGCGAAGTCGGCGTGGCAACCTCTGCCAACGCGCCGACCTTTCCCGTGACGGTCCGTGTAAGCGAAACCGATCCGGCCCTGCGCGCGGGGCTTGCGGCCGAGGTGACTTTCGAATTCCGCGCCAACGACCGCGGGACTCAGATCCTCCCGGTAGCGGCCGTGGCCCATGATCCAGGTGGGAGCTTTGTCTATCTGGCGGTGCCCGGCGAGGCCGGAGAGGCGATCGTCACCCGCCGTCCGGTAACGCTTGGGGAACTGACCGAGTCCGGAATCGAGGTCCGCGAGGGCCTCAACCCGGGGGAGCGCGTGATCACGGCAGGCGTCTCCGTCATCCGCGACGGCCAGCGCGTCCTGCTTCCCGAGGGCTGACATGAGCCTCACCTCGACCGCCATCGACCAGAACCGCATCACCCTGGTTCTGGTTGCCCTCCTGTTCATCTCGGGCATCTCATCCTACGTGGCGCTGCCCAAGGCGCAGGATCCGGGCTTCACGGTGCGCACGGCGCTGATCACCACGCGCCTGCCCGGAGCCAGCCCGGAACGGGTCGAACTGCTGATCACCGACAAGATCGAGAAGAAGGTCCAGGAGATGCCCGAGGTCGACAGCATCCTCAGCGAATCCCGCACCGGCATCTCGATCATCACCGTGAACTTTCTCGAGTCCATCGACGAGATGCGACCGGTGTTCGACGACCTTCGGCGCAAGGTGGAGGACGTGGTCGGCGATCTGCCGGAGGGCATCAGCGGACCCGTCGTGAACGATGAGTTCGGTGACGTTTTCGGCAGCGTCTATTCCCTGTTCGGCGACGGCTTCTCCTATGCCCAGCTCGAGGACGTGGCGGAAGAGATCCGCGACGATCTGCTCAAGATTCCCGAGGTGGCCAAGGTCGAGATCCATGGCGCCCAGGAAGAGGTCGTATTCGTCGAGTACAACAATGCCCGCCTGACCGAGCTGGGCCTCTCTCCGCAGCAGCTGTCGCAGACGCTCGCCGCATCCAACATCCTCTCCTCCGGCGGGAGTGTCGTGACCGGGCGTGAGCGCATCGCGCTGGAGCCGACCGGCAACTTCGAGTCCATCGACGAGCTCCGTCGCTCCACGATCCAGCTGCCCGCGGGAGGCGTCGTCTATCTCGGGGACATCGCCGATGTCTTTCGAGCCTACAAGGACCCGCCGCGCAGCCTAAGCCGGTCGAACGGGACCTCCGCCCTGACGATCGCGGTCGCCATGCGCGAGGGCGGCGACATCCTCAAGCTTGGCCGAGTGCTGGAGCAGCGCATTCCCGAGATCCAGGCGCGTTATCCCTGGGGCCTGGAGCTGGATCGAATCTGGTTCCAGGCCGAGCTGGTCAAGAACAACGTCGACAGTTTCCGCTCGAGCCTGCTGCAGGCAGTCGGCATCGTCGTGCTGGTCATGATCGGCTTTCTGGGCCTGCGGACCGGCCTGGTCGTCGCGGCCCTGATCCCCACCACCATGATTATCACCTTCTTCGTGATGAAGCAGTTCGGCATCACCATCAACCAGGTTTCGCTCGCCGCACTGATCATTGCGCTGGGCCTCCTCGTGGACAATGCGATCGTGATCGTCGAATCGGTGCTGGTGAAACGCGAGGCAGGCATCGGCGCCGTGCAAGCCGCAGTGGAGTCGGGAGCGGAGCTGAAGACCCCGCTGCTCATCTCCTCGCTGACCACCGGTGCCGCGTTCATGCCGATCGCCCTGGCTGAATCGGCGGTGGGCGAGTACACCGCCGACATCTTCTACGTCGTCACCATCACCCTGCTCGTTTCCTGGCTGCTGGCCATGACCTTCATCCCGATGCTGACTACCGTGGCCATAAGGGTTCCCAGGGAGCCGAAACAGGAGACCTATGACGGCCCCTGGTACGCACGCTACCGCTCGATCCTCCTCTGGTCACTGCGCCACAAGGCGTTGTTCGGCGCCGGTGTCATTGGGGTCTTCTTCCTGGCCATCCAGGGCCTCGGGCTGGTGCCCAAGGTGTTCATCGCGCCCTCCGAGGATCCGGTTTTTACCGGTAACTTCGAGATGCCCCTGGGGACATCGATCGAGACCAGCCAGGAGGTGATGGCGGCGATCGACGATTACCTGCGCCGGACCTACGTGGATGTCGATGAGCCCAGGCTGGAAAGCTGGCTGACCTTCATCGGTGACGGCGGCCCCCGCTTTCACCTCAGCCTCAACCCGCCCAACCCCAACCCGGCCAATTCATTCGTCGTTGCCAATACGGTCGCGGGCGAACACGTGGAAGAAGTCGTCGCCGGACTGAACGAATTTGCCCGGACCCGGTTTCCGGACCTGGCGGTGAAGCTGGGACGAATCGAGAACGGCCCGCCGGTCGGCTACCCGATCATAGTTCGGGTTTCCGGCCCCGAGTTCGACCCGATCTATTCGATTGCTGACGAGATCACCGGGCTGCTTTACGAGACGCCGGGGGTGGCTTCGGTCAAGAACAGCTGGGGACTGCAGACCAAGAAGCTGCTGGTCCAGGTCGATCAGGACCGCGCCCGACGCGCCGGCGTCACGAGCGAAGAGGTGGCCTTTTCCCTGCAGACCTCCTTGTCCGGCATCGACATGACCCCCTACCGGGAGGACGACAAGCTGATTCCGATCACCCTGCGGTCCGTAGCCGCGGATCGCCAGGACATCGGCAAGCTGGACGGCATGAGCGTCTATTCCTCGGCTACCGGCCGCGCGATCCCGCTGAAACAGGTGGCCGACGTGTCGCTGGTGTTCGAGCCGGGCGTCATCGAGCGGCGTGATCGCATCCGCACCCTGGAGCTGCAGGTCCAACTCCATCCGGGCGTGACCGCTGCCGAGGTGAACGCCGGGCTGCGGCCGGCGCTGGAGGAACTGAGCCGAGGCTGGCCGGCCGGCTTTCGCCACGAGATCGGCGGCGAGGCCGAGGAATCGGGCGATGCCAATGCCTCGATTGCCGAGAAGCTGCCGCTCGCCGGAATGGTGATCCTCCTGCTGCTGGTAGGCCAGTTCAACTCGATCCGCCGCCCGATCATCATCCTGGCGACGATTCCGCTCGGCCTGATCGGAGTCACCATCGGTCTGATCGTGGCGCAATCTTCCTTCGGGTTCTTCACCATCCTCGGGATCATTTCCCTGGCCGGCATCATCATCAACAACGCGATCGTGCTGCTGGACCGGATTCGCATCGAGGAGGAAGAGGAGGGCAAGACACCCCGGGAAGCGGTCGTCCATGCCTGTCTGCAGCGGCTTCGGCCGATCCTCCTGACCACGGCGACCACGGTCATGGGCATGTTGCCGCTCTGGTGGGGCGGCAGCGCCATGTTCCAGCCCATGGCCATCAGCATCATTTTCGGCCTGCTCTTCGCCACCCTGCTGACGCTGCTGGTGGTGCCGGTCATGTACGCCGGCCTGTTTCGAGTCGACTTCCGGGAGCATGGCGCGGCGGGCTGAAAAACACGGTCACAACACAGGGGACCAGCGTGATGACAAGGATCTTGGCCATACTGCTTCTGATCGCCTCGACCGCCGGTGCGGCGGCTGAACCCGTGAATCCGTGGGATCGCCTCATGCCGATGCCCTCGCGCGTAGAGCCGGGCGAAGGACGCTATCGACTGGGGCGAGACTTTCGTGTCGCCGTGACCGGCAAGCCGGACGCGAGGATCTACCGTGAGGCGTCGCGCCTGCTGCGACGCCTCGACGACCGGACCGGCCTGTTTCTCACCCAGGCGTTTGTTACGCCGGACTCGGAGGCCGACGGTGACGGGATGACCGTCGTCGTTGAACGGCAAGGTCAGCTGCAGGTCGGCGAGGACGAATCCTACCGCCTCGTGATCGAGCCTGATGGCGTGCAGCTGCGGGCGACGACCGACCTGGGCGCCCTGCACGGCTTCGAAACCGTGCTCCAGCTGCTGTCCGCGGACGCGGATGGCTATTACCTGCCCGCCCTGAGCATCGACGACGCGCCGCGCTTTGCCTGGCGCGGCCTGATGATCGACTCGGGGCGCCATTTTCTCCCGGTGGATGTGCTCAAGCGAAACCTGGACGGCATGGCTGCGGTGAAGATGAATGTCCTGCACTGGCACCTCACGGAAGACCAGGGCTTCCGGATCGAGAGCAAAGTCTATCCAGAGTTGCACCAGCAGGGTTCGGACGGCTTCTTCTACACCCAGGAACAGGTGCGCGACGTCATCGCCTATGCGGACCAGCGCGGTATCCGGGTCTACCCCGAGTTCGACGTGCCGGGCCATGCCACCTCCTGGCTGGTTTCACACCCGGAGATCGCTGCGGCTCCCGGCCCCTATGAGATCGAGCGCAGCTGGGGCATCTTCGATCCGACGCTGGACCCGACCAATGAGGCGACCTACGCGCTGCTGGATCGATTGTTCGCCGAGATGGCTGCCCTGTTCCCCGATGATTATTTCCATATCGGCGGCGATGAGGTCACCGGAAAACAGTGGGCCGCCAACCCGGCAATCCAGGCCTTCATGAAACAGCACGGCATCGAGGATACCCACGGGCTGCAGGCGCACTTCAACCGACGAGTCCTGGAGATTCTCACCCGCCACGGCAAGAAGATGGTGGGATGGGAGGAGATCCTTCAACCCGGCATGCCAAAAGACATTGTCATCCATTCCTGGCGGGGCAGCGAGTCGCTGGTTGCCGCCGCCAGGGACGGCTATCGCAGCATCCTGTCCAGCGGCTACTACATCGACCTGATGCGCCCGGCCAGCCACCATTATCTGAATGATCCGCTGCCCGAGGGGTCGGGCCTGACGGCGGAGCAGGCTCAGCTGGTGCTTGGTGGCGAAGCCACCATGTGGAGCGAACACGTCACCGCCGAGACCATCGATTCGCGCATCTGGCCGAGGACAGCGGCCATCGCGGAACGCCTCTGGTCGTCAGCGGAGGTGGACGACGTCCTGGCCATGTACCGCCGCCTGGACACCATCGCCCTGCAGCTCGAGGAGCACGGCCTGACCCACATCAAGAACCGCAGCATGATGATGCGGCGCCTCGCCAACGGCTTCGATATCGGCCCCTTGAGGACCCTGGCCGATGTGGTCGAACCACTCAAGATCTACCAGCGGAATGCGGACGATCGCTACCGCTCCCATTCGCCCTATACGCTGCTGCCCGACGTCGCGGTAGCCGATGCCAGAGACGCCCGCATCTTCAACCGGCGGGTAACCGAGTTCCTCGAGTCCGGCGACGCCGACCTGGTCGCCGCGCTTCGTTCAGACCTGGAGCGCTGGCGTTCCAACCACGAGGCGTTCTCCCGAATCGCGGAGCGCTCCCCGGCCCTGCGAGAGGCGCTGCCGATTTCGGAAGCACTGCACGAGATTGCATCGCTGGGTCTCGAAGCTCTGGACCGGATCACCGCCGAAGGCGATGAAACCTCGGCGTGGTCGGTCACGCCGGGCGAGATCATCGAGACGGCCCGACGCCCCGTCGCCAAAGTCGAACTGCAGATCGTGGACGCGATTGCGCGCTTGGTGGGGAGAGCGGCCGGGATCATCTGACCATGAACCTGACCGGCCTGGACTGGACCATCATCGCGGCCTTCTTCGGCATCTCGCTGCTGGTGGGCACGCTGGTCGCGAAGCGGGCCAGCCGGTCGATGGAGGAGTTCTTCCTGTCGGGGCGCAACATGCCCTGGTGGCTATTGGGGGTCTCCATGGTGGCCACCACGTTTGCCATCGATACGCCCAATCTGGTGACCAATATCATTCGCCAGAACGGGGTGGCCGGCAACTGGGTTTGGTGGGCGTTCCTGCTGACCGGCATGCTGACCGTCTTCGTCTACGCCCGCCTCTGGCGACGCTCCGGCGTCACCACGGACCTCGAGTTCTACGAGCTGCGCTACAGCGGACGATCGGCCGCATTCCTGCGCGGTTTCCGGGCGCTTTACCTGGGCGTCTTCTTCAACGTCATGATCATGGCCAACGTGTGCCTCGCGGCGATCAAGCTGGGCAATATCGTGCTCGGCCTGAGCCCGCTGCAGACGCTGGTGCTGGCGTCGCTGATCACCGTCATCTACAGCTCGGCCGGCGGCCTGCGGGGGGTCATCATCACCGATTTCATCCAGTTCGGTCTGGCCATGCTGGGTTCGATCTGGGCGGCGACGTTGATCGTGGGCATGCCCCAGGTCGGTGGCCTGGACAACCTCCTGGCGCACCCCAACGTCTCCGGCAAGCTGAATCTGCTGCCCGATTTCGACGATCGAACGATGCTGGTTTCGGTCTTCATCGTCCCCCTGGCGGTCCAGTGGTGGAGCATCTGGTACCCGGGCTCCGAACCCGGCGGCGGCGGCTATGTCGCCCAGCGCATGCTCTCGGCGAGAAACGAGCGGCATGCGGTCGGCGCCACCTTGTTCTTCAATCTCGCCCACTACGCCCTGCGCCCCTGGCCCTGGATTCTCATCGCCCTCGCTTCCCTCGTGGTCTTTCCCGATCTGGAGGCGCTGCGGCAGTCCTTTCCCGATGTGGCTCCGGGCCTGATCCAGGACGATATCGCCTATCCGGCGATGCTGGGATTTCTCCCGCATGGCGTACTCGGTCTGCTGATCGCATCCCTGGCCGCGGCCTTCATGTCGACCATCTCGACCCACCTGAACTGGGGCTCTTCCTATGTCGTCAACGATTTCTACAAGCGCTTCATCAATCCTGAAGCCGGTCAGCGGCAACAGGTTCGGATCGGGCGGATCTCGACCGTCGTGCTCATGGTGCTGGCCGGCGCCGTAGCCCTCGTACTGGAGAGCGCGCTGCAGGCCTTTTCCATTCTGCTGGCAATCGGTGCGGGCACCGGTCTCATCTTCATCCTTCGTTGGTTCTGGTGGCGGATCAATGCGGCGACCGAGATTGCCGGAATGATCATCTCGTTCCTGGTGGCCGTGTTCTTCGAGTTCGGCTACCAGCGGCTCGGGTTTGAGCCCTTGGCCGGCCACGTGCAACTGGTCGCCAGCGTCGGTGTCACCACGGTACTGTGGCTGGCGGTAACCTTGCTGACGCCACCGACCGACGACGAGACCCTGCAGCAGTTCTATCGGCTGGTGCGTCCCGCGGGACCCGGCTGGGCCAGGGTCCGGGCGCAACTGCTGGCGACCGGAGCGGATCGAGCCGAGATCGACGCCGAGGGCAGCCTGACCCGCGGCATCCGCAACTTCGTCATCGGCAGCTTCACGGTCTATTTCTGGCTGTTCGGGTTCGGCTACATGCTCTACGGGCGGGCCGTCACCGGCCTGATCCTGCTGGGCCTGGCAACCGCCGGCATGGTTTTTCTCATCCGCCAGATCATCGCCACGCGATCCGCCTGAAACGGTGCGGGCCGCACCGCCTTTGGCCAGGCGAGATTTCGGCGGCAACTCAGGCCGACACCGATTCCCGGAGCTCGCCGCCTCCCACTGACCCCGTTTCCGCCGAAACGCATTTTTGGCTACGCATCGCGACACCGATGGCGCTACCCTCTGACCGCCACTGCAAGACTGGAGAGTGAGATTAGAATTTTCCGGGCAGTAATGATCGGGGGGTTCCTGCTGGCGGCAGTCGCCCAGGCCGGCAACTTCGAGAGCGGGCGCTTCGAGGTCACGGTCGAGCAACTGACAGACGATGTCTACGTCATGCGACGCGTTCCTTCGTGGCGCTACTGGGTCCAGGCCAATGTCACCGTCATCGTCAACGAGTCTGATGTGGTCGTGGTCGATGGCGGTTATCCGAAGCATGTCGAAAACGTCATCGCGGAAATCAAGAAGATCACCGACAAGCCGGTCGGTGTCGTGCTCATTACCCACTGGCATCAGGACCACAATTTCGGAATTCACCTGTATCGCAGGCACTACCCGGACGTACGCTTCATCTCCCACGAGAATACACGGAGTGCACTGGCCAGGCGGAATGAGGACGCCATCCCCCGAGTGACCGGGGAGGGTTACCATGACCGGCTCGTCGGCATCCTGGAGGAGCGAATCGAAAAAGGGAAAGCCGAGGGGGATCCGTCGGAGGTCATCTCGTTTTACGAGGATTATCTCGCTGGTGCCGACGAGATCGCTGCGGATCTCAAAGGTGCGCGCAACAATCTCTCCGACGAAACGTTTTCCCGGCGCCTTGTACTCCACCGGCCCGGCCGCCGCATCGAGATCCTCCATCTCGGTCATGCGAATACCGAGGGCGATGCCATGCTCTGGCTGCCCGACGAGAAAATCCTGACCGCCGGCGATGTCGTTGTCCATCCCACGCCCTATGGATTTGGAAGCTATCCGCAGCAGTGGGCGGCGACATTGCGGAAGATGAATGCGCTCGGATACGACATGCTGGTTCCGGGCCACGGCCAGGTGCAGCGCGACACGACCTATGTGTCCTTGCTGATCGATGTGCTGACGAGCGTGGCCGCCCAGGTGGATGCGGCAGTGGCCGCCGGCGCCTCTAGTCTCGAGGCGGTGAGAAAGAAAGTGGACCTCCAGCAATTCGATAGCAGGTTTACCGGGGGCGATCCGTTGCTCCTGCACCTGTTTGAGGTGTGGTTCAAATCGCCGATCGTGCAAGCTGCCTACGAACACGCTCGCGAAAATAGAAGCGACTGAGGGAAGATAGATGTCATTACCGACAACTGGGCTGAGCGCAGCCGCAGCCGCCGTGGTTGCAATGGTCCTCGCTATGGAGGCAGCGGCAGCTTCCGAAGCGTTGCCAGATTCTGCCACGGAGCAGTGGCGCCAGAAAGTCGCGTGGCAGAAAGCGCAGGAGCCGGCGGAATATAGGCAGTTCGTGGATCGATTCGTGGGGGTCTTCAATTCGAGCGACATCGAGCCACTGTCAGAACATTTGGCGCCGCAGTTGATGGAAAGCGGCCGCGCGGAAAAGGTCCTGGGCTTTCTCAATTTCAACAAGCGAGAACATGGCAGGATCGAACAGGTCCGTTTCAAGTATTTCGACAGGGAGAAGCAGCGTCGAAACAGTGAGGATCTGGCAGTGTATTACCTGCGCTTCGCGGACGGTACCGACTGGGCCATGCGAGTCGGCGTCGACGATCGGGGACGACTCACACGATTTATCTTGACCGATAGCAACTACAATGAAGATCTACCGCTTCATGTCAGCGCTTCGGAACTCTCGCTTCCTTTCCATCAAGGGCAAAGATGGACGGTTCTATGGGGCGGATTGAGCGCCGATCAGAACTATCACGTGGTGTCCAGGGCTCAGAAAAACGCCGTGGATTTTCTCATTCGGCACCCCTGGAGCAAGAAAAGCCACAAATCGGATGGCACCGAGAACGACGACTATTACTGCTTTGGAAAGCCGATCTATTCGCCAGTCAAGGGGAAGGTCGTCAAGGTCATAAATGACGTGCCGGATAACGCGGTCGGGGAAATGAATCCTCGCGATCTCACTGGCAATACGGTCGTCATCCGAACAGAAGCGGATGAGTACGTACTGCTGGCGCATTTCAAACGCGGTTCGGTAAGCGTGCAAGAAAGTCAAGACGTGGCCATGGGAGCCAGGCTGGGTCTATGTGGCAACTCGGGAAACTCGTCGGAGCCCCATCTCCACATGCACGTTATGGACGGCCCCGAGTTGAGCCAGGCTACGGGTTTGGAGATGAGATTCGAGTCAATGCGCTTGAATCGCGGCGCGCGGGCCGAAAACTACTCTCCCGTGAGGGGAAACACTGTCTGGAAGCAAGACCCGTAGGTTACGCGCACCTTGACAGGGACCGCACCCGTGAGATCGTGGACACCCTGATCTTGAAGATCCTGGGGATCGAGCATTGGACCCGCTGCTGCCTTCCCCTATTCGAACCCGCTCCGATGGATCAGCGCCGGATTGCGCTGGACCACGGCCGCGCCGGTTTCACTGGCCGTACCGGGCGCGCCGGCCACTAGCGCTTCCGAGGACAGGGCGAGGGCCGATCCGAGATTCAGCTGGCCGGCCAGGGCACGGGTGAGGCGGGTCTGCGCCAAGGTGACTGCATCGAAGCGGAATGCACCGCCGGCGCCACCATCCAGACCGGGCGCGCCAGCGGCAAGCGCCGTGGCGTTGAGCGCTACGGCCCGCCCCAAGGCCGCGCCAGGCTGTGGATTCACCGGCACGACTCGACGTATCTGTGTGAGGTTCTCGGGATCGAGAACCCAGGCTGCACCGCCATTCATTGCATCGCCATCGTCCCCCGGTGAACCGGCGAGAAGCCGCCCGCTGTCCAGGTCGATGGATGCGCCGAATTCGTCGCCATCGTTCCCGGACCCGGTTACCGGATCGTCCGGCGTCAAGTCGGCAAGATTGTTGCCGATCTGGTTGTAGACATGCACCAGGCCAGGCGTGGCGAGCGCGCCCGCGGGCTTGCCCCCGGGCGAACCGACTGCCACCCGACCGGCGTGGGTCGCCACAGACTCGCCGAAGCGGGCGCCCGAGTTGCCCCCGGTGGGCTTGAGCTTGCGGCTGCCAACGATGTTCTCGCCCTCGTCGATCTTGTAGACGTGCACCGCGCCGGAGTCGATGCCCTCCGCATCGCCGGGCGCTCCGACCACAACCATGCCATCGTCGAGCGAGACGGACGCACCGAATTCGTCGCCATCGTTGCCGTTCATTGGCGACAGCGGCTTTCGGAAAGTCCAACCGCCATTGTTCGCGCGCTCGAAAATGGCGGCCTGCAGCGCGGTGTTGCCCTTGGCCTGGCTGGGAATGGTCCCCGGCGCGCCAACCACCAGCCGGCCGCCTTCCAGCGCCAGGGAAGCGCCGAAGTTGGTGGCAAAGTGATTGGCGGGCACGTCGATCACCGCGTCCTCGACCAGGGTCGTACCTTCGTTCCGGTAGATCACGACGCGCCCGGAGTCGGGGCTGCCCACATCGGCATTGGGCAGGCCGACCGCAAAGAGCTTGCCGTCGGTGGCCACGGCGCCCCCGAGGCGGTCGCCGGCGGCCAGGCCCATGGGTGGGGGGACAGAACCGGTGTCGACGGCGGTCTGGTCGCCGAAGACGACGTAGCTTTCACCGGCATACATCACGCCACCAGCATCGGAAAAGGAAGTTCCAACGATCAGGTCCGCAAGTCCATCGCCGTCGACATCGCCGGCGCCCGAGACGCTCCGGCCGGATCCATCGCTGGCATTGATCCCATCGATTCGGAAGCCGCCGGTGCCCAGGCTGGCCAGGTCCACAGCAGTGCTGTCGGCCTTACCGAACACCACATAGCTCTCCCCGGCATTCGTATTGCCGCCTGGGGCTCCCCCAGTCGCCCCGATGATGACGTCGGCGAGGCCGTCGCCATTGACATCGCCCGCGCCTGAAACGCTGTAACCAGCTTTGTCGAACCCGTCGACCCCGTCGATGCGGAAGCCGCCGGCACCCAGCACGGCCAGATTTACGGTGGTACTGTCGGCCTTGCCGAAGACCACGTAGCTCTCGCCAGCTACCACATTGCCGCCGACGGCGGCACGATAGGCGCCGATGATCACGTCAGCCAGACCATCGCCGTTGACGTCGCCCGCGCCTGAGACGCTCTTGCCTGAAAGATCGAAAAAGTCGATCCCGTCGATGCGAAAGCCGCCCGTGCCCAGTGCGGCCAGTTCCACGGTATTGCCGTCGGCCTTGCCGAACACGACATAGCTTTCGCCGGCATCCGTGTCGCCGGAATCGGCAAACCAGGCCCCGATGATCAGGTCGTCGAGACCGTCGCCATTGACATCGCCCGCGCGCGAGACGCTGCGGCCGGCCTGGTCGTCCGGATCGATGCCGTTGATGCGGAAGCCGCCGGCACCCAGCGCGGCCAGGTCCACCGTGTTGCTGTCAGCCTTGCCGAACACGACATAGCTTTCGCCGGCTGCCGAACGGCCGCCGGGATCAGCATACCGAGCCCCGATGATCACGTCGTCGAGACCATCGCCATTGACATCGCCCGCGCCCGAGACGCTGAAGCCGGAGAGGTCGACGGGGTCGGCGCCGTCGATGCGGAAACCGCCGGTGCCCAGAGTGGCCAGGTCCACCGTATTGCTGTCAGCCTTGCCGAACACGACATAGCTTTCGCCAGCTGACGAACGGGCATTCTGCGCCCCGATGATCAGGTCGTCCAGCCCGTCGCCGTTGACGTCGCCCGCCCCCGAGACGCTGATGCCGGCGCGGTCGTCTGCGTCGATGCCCTCGATTCGGAAACCGCCACCGCCCAGCGCGGCCAGGTCCACGGGCGTGCCGTCGGCCTTGCCGAAGACCACGTAACTCTCCCCGGCGGCGTACTTGCCGTCGGGATCGGCGCCAGCAGCCCCGATGATGACATCGTCCAGCCCATCGCCGTTGACATCGCCGGCGCCGGAGACGCTGCGGCCAGAGTAGTCGCGGTCGTTGATACCATCAATGCGGAAGCCGGGGTGAGTGGTGCCGAGTTCGGCCAGGTCCACGTTCTGGGCCACGTTGCTCAAGGGGATGGCGGCCATGACTCCTATGGCCACATGCACAGCGGCGGCGAGCTTCTTTCTACCGTTCATTGCGCTCCCAGGAACAAGACCATTTCAAATCGATTATCTTCAGGAGTCTCTCTCAAGGCCGCCGGCAAAGCATCCACCATATCTGGCTGATGGCTGAGCCGGACTGAACCCCACCCGAATCCTCCCTATCGAAAAATCCTACCACACGCCCGCGGACCCTCGTGTGGGAAGCCGCTGTCCCTATTTTCCGGAAGCGAGTTTCAAGGAGCGATCCCGCGTCCTCTGTTCAAACCCGGCGTCGGAGGCCTCAGCAAGCTGGACCGCTCGCCCCGCTCCGATTCGGTGAAAGGCACGCCGAATTCTAGCTCAGGGTCTCGTCTGCGAGGACCAGACGTGGTCCGCAACCTCTACCGGCTCGAGGTGGCCCGCTTCGCTACGCCCGTGAGCCAGCGCTTGGAAATCAGTCGCGAAAATTCTTGAACTGCAGGGGCACCCCGAGATCCGCTTCCTTGAGGAGCGCGATGACCGCCTGCAGGTCGTCCCGCTTCTTACCGGTCACCCGCACCTGTTCGCCCTGGATGGTCGCCTGAACCTTGATCTTGCTGGCCTTGATGCGCTTGACGATGTCCTTGGCCAGGGGGGTGTCGATGCCCTCCCGGACGGTGACCGACTGGGTCGCGGTATTGGCCATGATCACCGGATCGCCGACTTCGAGCGCGGCGACGTCGATCCCGCGCTTGGCCAGCTTGTTGTATAGCATGTCGAGCATCTGCTGGAGCTGGAATTCCACCTGCGCGTGGAGTGCGATCTGGTTGCCGTCGAGCTCGAAATTGGCGCCGCTGCCCTTGAAGTCGAAGCGCGTCGCGACCTCTCGATTGGCCTGGTCGACGGCGTTGGTCAGTTCGTGGTGATCGATTTCCGAAACCACATCGAAACTGGGCATAGACAAACCTCACATGATGCTGAACTGGTCCGCATCCTACGTCACGGGGCCGAGATCCGCGAGCGCTGGGATCAATCCGCCGACACGGTCTCTTCAGCCATGGCCACCGCCGGAAGGGTCTGACGCTCCTCCGGCGGGAAAAAGATCCGCACGACCAGGCTCCTGCCATCTGCCCCACGAATGTTCGAGATGCCCTCGTACTCGAGCAACTGCCGGTCCTCGTCACGGTAGGTGATGCGGATGGAGTCGACGAGCAGCCGGAAGAACCAGTTGTTGGGCTCCAGGCGGAAATCGCTGACGGTCCCATATTGGGTCTCGCGCGCGGCATGCTTCGAAGCGCGTAACGCCACCAGCGAAAGTCGGTCGCAACTGACGAAATCAAGCCGAACGAAAGCCTCGGACTGGAGCACTTCCCACTCGCGCTGAATGAACCGGTCGAACCCGGCATCAACCACCAGCGGCCGTTGGCCCGGGGTGAGTGTCTCCTCCTGGCGGTGCCCCTTGACAACCTTGTAGACAAGCAGCTTTTCGCCCTGGTCCACGGCGCCTTCGACGTAATCGATCCGCCGGTCACTCAATTCAAAGGTCGGCGTCGGATCCAGTCCCTCGAAGCGGACCTCACGAGTCGCAAACACAACCCCGTTCGGATCGCGGTATTCCGTCAACAGGATCGTTTGCCCGCTCTCCCCCAACCTCTCCCGGTGGATTTCCGAATAGACCAGTTCGTCGCTGTCGGGGCTGTAAGCATAGCCGACAAAGCGGGTTTCCCCTGCCCCCGCCAGACCGGCGGACGCGAGCAGGCAGCCGCCGAGCCACAGCACCCGGCACAAGCCAGCTTGCCAGTCGTCGCTCTCGGTCATGCTCGTGCATTCATCGTGGTCGCCAGGGCACCCCAGTGGAGTCCGGGATTGTGGGCGATTCATGGCGCCACCACAATTCGGCCGGGGTAAACAAAACAGCCCGCACGCGGCGGGCTGTTTCGGTTTGCTTCCACGGCTTGGCTATCAGCCCATCAGGATGCCGCCGTACTGTACGAAAAACGGCACGAACACCAGGGACAGGATGGCCGAGAGCTTGATCAGGATGTTCAGGCTCGGACCGGAGGTGTCCTTCAACGGATCACCCACCGTGTCGCCGACGACCGCAGCCTTGTGGTTGTCGGTGCCCTTGCCGCCCAGGTTGCCGGCTTCGATGTATTTCTTGGCATTGTCCCAGGCACCGCCCGAGTTAGACGAGGCGATGGCCAGCACGCCGCCGGAGACCAGCGAGCCCGCCAGCAGACCTGCGGTGGCTTCAATGCCGAACAGGAAACCGGTCACCAGCGGGGCGCCCATGATGAGGATGCCCGGGGGAACCATCTCCCGCACCGCGGCCTTGGTGGAAATGGCCACGCATTGCTCGTAATCGGGGTCGCCGGTGCCTTCCATGATGCCCGGAATGGTCTTGAACTGGCGACGGACCTCTTCGATCATCTTGTAGGCCGCCGAGCCGACCGACTTCATCGTCATGGCAGTGAACAGCGCGGGCAGGACCGCGCCGATGAACAGGCCGGTGAAGACCATCGGGTCCAGCAGGTTGATGCTGCCCAGCAGGTCGTAGGTCGGGTCCTCTTCCTTCATCAGCAGGTCGGCGCGCGTCAGGAACGCGGCGAACAGAGCCAGCGACGTCAGGATGGCCGCGCCGATGGCGAAGCCCTTGCCGATAGCCGCGGTGGTGTTGCCGGCGGCGTCCAGCACGTCGGTCCGATCCCGGACATGCTCGTCCATACCCGCCATCTCGGCGATGCCCCCGGCGTTGTCGGCCACCGGGCCGTAGGCGTCGATGGTCAGCGCGATCACCAGGGTGCCCAACATGCCGAGCGAGGCGATGGCCACGCCGTACATGCCGGCCAGCATCCAGGGAATGTAGATGGCGATACCGATCGCGAGGTAAGGACCGACTGCGCTCTTCCAGCCCAGGGCCAGGCCGAAGATGATATTGGTGGCAGTACCGGTCTGACAGGACTCGGCCACTTCCTTGACCGGCCCGTAGTTGTCCGAGGTGTAATATTCGGTCAGCAATCCGACCACCAGGCCCGCGATGAGGCCGGAAAGGAAGCACAGGTAGACACCGGTGTCGGTGTATTCCTTGCCGAGGATCTGGAAGGTTTCCGGGATCAGCATCTGGGTGACGAACCACATGACCACGGCCATCAAGACGCTGGAAATGATCAACATGCGCTTCAGGGCGGGCCCGACCTGGTCTTCCGTGTTGACCCGGATCAGCAGAATCGTAATCAGGCTCACGGGAATGCCAATCGCCGAGATCACGATCGGGTAGAGCAATGCGTCGACGTTGCCGGCAAACGCGATCGCGCTGATCACCATGGCCGCGCAGGTCGACTCGGCGCAGGAACCGAACAGGTCGGCGCCCATGCCGGCCACGTCACCGACGTTGTCGCCCACGTTGTCGGCGATGACCGCCGGGTTGCGGGGATCGTCCTCGGGAATGCCGGCTTCCACCTTACCGACCAGATCGGCGCCGACGTCGGCGGCCTTGGTGAAGATACCGCCGCCCACCCGGGCGAACAGGGCGATGGAAGAGCCACCCAGGCCAAAGCCTGCGATGACTTCCATGAGAATGTGATTCGGCAGTTCCGCCGGCATGACATATTTGAGGGCCAGGTAGATCAGCAACAGACCCAGGGAGGCGAGGCTCACCAAGGCAAAGCCCATCACCGAACCCGAGTGCAGCGCAACGTTGAACGCACCCGAGAGTGACTGGTTTGCGGACACCGTGGTTCGGACGTTGCCCGCCGTGGCGATCTTCATCCCGATGTAACCGGAAGCGATGGAAATGATCGCCCCGAAAATGAACGCAACGGCAGTGTAGATGCCTTCGTTCACGTAGTCGGTGTGGTGATCGTCGATCAGCACCGCGATGATTGCCGCGAACACGACCATGAAGATGGCCATGAACTTGTATTCCTGTTTCAGGAAAGCCATGGCGCCGTTGGCGATGGCCGAGTGGATCTTCTTCAGGCGCGCCGCGATGTCCGCGTCCTCCACGCCCATGTCCACGGCAACTTTCTTCACCGAGGACGAGTAGTAGAACGCCACCGCGAGCCCGAACAGGGACAACGCAAGAATGATTCCTACAGACATGCCGAACAATCTCCCTTATGAGACCTGATTGGTTGTTTCCGGGTACTGAATTCTCTTGGTGGGGGGTCGCTACGGTGCCGAGCCCATCCCGACGGCCGCGGATCCGCGCCGCTGGCCGCATTTTTTCTTGTTACTCGGTCGCCCCTGTTCCGATGAACCCGCTCGGGGCAGCGGGGAAGTGTAGCACATCAT
>JAWVZU010000046.1:0-17774 GCA_033722075.1 Lysobacterales bacterium | reverse complement strand
GGATGTCCAGCTTGTCCTGCAACTCGCGCAGCTTGCCTGGATCAACGTCCACCACGGTGATGTCGTTTTCTTCCCGCGACAGCCGGCTCGCGACCGACGAACCGACCTGTCCGGCACCGAGGATGATGATCTTCATCTAGCTCCCGGCTACCTTCTTGGGGTCGATGTCCAGGGCCCGCAGCTTTCGATACAGATGCGTGCGCTCCATGCCGGCCCGCTTGGCCAGCTTGCCGACGCTGCCGCCGACCTCCTTGAGCAGGCGGACCAGGTAGGCCCGCTCGAATTCCTCGCGTGCTTCACGCAACGGCAGGTTAGGATCGATGCCGGTCAGGAGCGGATCACCCTGGCCGGTGGGCTTGAGGTGTCCCAGCGCCTTCTCGACCTCGTCCAATTCCACCTCGCCGGTACCCAGGATCAGGAGCCGTTGAACCAGGTTCTTGAGTTCTCGCACGTTGCCTGGCCAGGCGTAGTTGCGCAGCCGGTTCTGCGCGGCCACGGAAAAGTGACGATAGGGGAGGTTCTCCGTATCCGGGAAGAAATCGGTGTAGAAGGCGAGCAGTTCCGGCACGTCCTCCGGTCGGTCGCGAAGCGGGGGAACGGACAGCGGGACCACGTTGAGCTGGTAGTAAAGCTCTTCCCGGAAGCGGCCCTCGGACACTTCTTCCTCGAGATCGCGGCAGGTCGCGGCAATGATGCGAACGTCGATCTCGACCGGCTCCCGGCCGTCGATCCGCATCAGCGACCGGGACTCCAGCGCACTCGATACCCGCGCCTGCGTATCCCGATCCATGTCGGCCACTTCGTCCAGGAAAAGCGTCCCGCCGGCCGCCTGTTCGAATCGGCCGTAGTGGATCTGCTCACCATCCTCGCTCCCGAACAGCTCCACCAGGACGTTCTCGGGAGGAATGGAACCAACGTTCAGCTCCACGAAGGGACCGTCGCTGCGCTGGCTGATGTCATGCAGGTAGCGGGCGACCGTCGCCTTGCCGACCCCGCGCTCGCCAACCAGCAGCACGCCCGTATCGTGGCGGGCCAGCCGCTTGATCTGGTCGCGGAGCGCGCGCATGGACTGGCTGACGCCCACCGGTTCGACCGGGGAGGGCAGCTGCTGCTTGAGCCCCTCGTTCTCGCGCTTGAGCTGACCCGCCTCCAGAGCCCGCTCCACCGTGAGCAGGAGCTTCGACAGGGCAATCGGCTTTTCGACGAAATCGTAGGCCCCGAGCTTGGTTGCCTCGACCGCGGTCTCCACCGACCCGTGGCCGGACATCATGATCACCGGGAAAGGCAGCTCGCCGGCGCCGGCCCATTCCCGCAGCAGGGAAATGCCATCCAGATCGGGCATCCAGATGTCCAGCAGCGCCAGGTCCAGGCGCGCCGCACGCCGTGCTTCGCGTGCCGCTTCCGCGTTTTCCGCGGTGGAAACCTGGTAGCCCTCGTCTTCGAGTATCTCCTCGACCAGTTCACGGATGTCGGGCTCGTCGTCGACGACCAGGATGTGGGGGCTGGACATCAGCTGCCGCTCGGCCTTGCTGGAGAAAGGCCCGATTATAAGGCCTTTCTCAACTTTCCAAAGGCCTCGCCTATTCGCGCTTCAAGGCAAGAGCAAAAACCATGAAAGTCATGAAAAGCATGAAACAAGCACAGTCCACCCCGACTCACCCGGCCCAGGGCGTCACAATCGACACCTATTTTCGCCTCCTTTCATGTATTTCAGGGGTTTCATGGTTCCCGCTTTTTTGATGAACCGGAGCTAGCACGAATATTGCGCGAATGACGCGCGCCTGTGACTTGAAGGTTTCATCAAATCAAGGGGTTGCAAAGCAAATAGGTAGGGGGTCCAGGGGATGCAGTTTGCGCACTGTCGGCTTTGCGCCGACTCATGCAACATTCAGGCTAGTCACCGAGGTCCAGCGTGCCTGCCTCGATCTCTTCCTTTTTCCAGATCACCAGCTGCCAGTCGGCCCGGCGCGGACTGTCGGCCTTCAGTCCCACGAAATAGCGCACACCCGACTGGAAATTCTCCTCCAGCACATCGTCGCCGCCATAGGAGACGTCTCGGCTCACACCCGGTACGTAGCGGCGATCGACTACCGCCAGGGCCTTGATGCGATGGGTGCCCGGGGCGACCGTGAAATGGGTGCGTCCGTAGGGAAAACCTGCCTCGGCCCGGCGCAGGTCGTCCGGAGCGGTGTTGTAGCGCCGGTCGTCGATAGCGGTGATCAGGACGGGGAAAATCCCGTCGGCCTTGCGAGAGGCACTGGTCTCGATGATTGCGTACCGCTCTCCGGCCCGGGGCGATTCAATGGGCTCACTGGCGCAACCGACCAGCCAACTCGTCAGCAGGGCGAGCAAAAGCATCAGCGCGCGGTTCATGGCGGTCTCCTTCCGGTTTCAGCTACTCCCTTGGACCACCCGACGCAAGGAAGCGTTGCAATGTTGCATTTCGTGCTTGGAATCCTTGGGGTATACTGAAGGGCAAGCCCAAAGGGACTTGAGCCTACGGGCGCTCAGCCCGTCCTCGTCAACGGACGACGTCCATGCACGACGAGGAGAGATCATGGGTAGATTGCTTGTCACATGCCTGGCGCTCCTTCTCTGCAGCGCCACCTGGGCCGACTTCGACAGTGGCATGTCGGCTTATCGCCTCGGGGATTATCAACGCGCATTCAAGGAGTTTCGCGAAGCCGCGATCGCCGGTGACCCCACCGCGCAGTTCAACGTCGGCGTCATGTATTACCGGGGCGAGCATGTCGAACGCGACCTGGTGAAGGCCTACGGATGGATCGAACTGGCAACCAACCGGCCCGGGACCGAAGCGCTGATCCAGGCGCAGGAAATCCTGGCCGTCATGCTGACCCCCGAAGAGGTCGATGCCGGAATGCAACTGGCCATGGACCTCGCCGAGAGACACGGTCTGGATTACCGCCCGGACTATCAGACCCACCCGGAGACGCGAGTCGCCAATTCGCTGAGATAGTCGGACCGACCCGGCCGAGGGACCAGGCTTGCTGATCGCTTTTCACAAGCCTCATGGGGTGCTCTGTCAGTTCACCGACCCGCGCGGGCGACCCACACTCTCCGGCTTCATCGATGTGCCCCAGGTCTACCCGGCGGGTCGCCTGGACCGCGACAGCGAGGGCCTGTTGCTGCTCACTGACGACGGTGCGCTGCAACACGCGCTCAGCGACCCGCAGCACAAGACTCGAAAAACCTATCACGTGCAGGTGGAGGGGATCCCGAAGCGGGCGGCGCTGGACCGCCTGCGGAGCGGCATCCGATTGCAGGACGGGCCCTGCCGACCGGCGGAAGTTCGACTGCTGGCAAGGAAGCCGGCTTACATCGGACCCCGCGATCCCCCGGTCCGACCGCGCGCGGGCCAACCCACGAACTGGTTGGAGATCGTCCTGACCGAGGGTCGCAATCGCCAGGTCAGGCGCATGACCGCCGCCGTCGGACTGCCGACCCTCAGACTGGTGCGCTGGGCGATCGGTCCAATTGAACTCGGCGATCTTCAACAGGGCCAATGGGACGAGGTGGATCCGAAACGGCTGCGGGCAGTTTACGCCGGGTAGCTTTCGCCGCCCTCGCCGGTTCGCTAGTATTGCCGAACCTCGAGTCCAGCAACGATCCGAAAAGACCACGGGAGCATAGCCACGTCTTATGCGTGTTGAGCAGATAGCGCCGACGGAACTCAGTGCCGCCTGGGTCGAGCCCGGGGCCCGCACCTGGGCCTTTGGTGTCGTCCCGGCGTACCGACGCTACGAACTGCGTCAGGCCCGTTACCGGGATATGGTCCCGGCTGCGCAGGCGCTCGCCGACCAGGTCGGGCACCTGGATGTCCTGGATATCGGAAGCGGCACCGGTTCAGCCAAGCGCTTCCTGGACCACGCCGGCATCGAGGCCAGCTGGACCGGCGTGGAAATCGATCCACGGCGAGTGCGCCTGTGCCGGGCGCTTGGCTACGATCGCATCCTCGACGATCTGGACCTGGAACGCAGCTCGATGCCCTTCGCGGATGAGTCCTTCGACTTCGTGATCGCCAGCCATATCATCGAGCACCTGCGCGATGACCGTGCGTCGCTGGCCGACTGGTTTCGCCTGCTGCGGCCCGGCGGCTGCCTGATCCTCGGCGTCCCGATGCACCTCCCGTTCATCGCTGCCCTGGCCAAGCTGCGTTACCGCCTCGTTGGACGGCGCGCCTTCGGGCACTGCCAGTTCTATTCCATGCGAACACTGAAGGCGTTGCTTCGCCCCTACCGCACAAGGGCCATCCGGGGATTTCGCATCTTCTCGGCCAGGAAATGGCTGTCGCTGGAGGACCAGGAATGGTTTTTTCGCGCCTCGCTGCGCATGGGCCACCGCTATCCGGCGTTGACCCAGGAAGTCAACGTGGAGATCGTCAAGCCGGAGTAACGCGCTTGCCCTGGCTCATGGCAGCCAGTAGGATTGCCGAAAACACGGACTCGCGACTTGCAGCCGCGACTGAATGCCCCCGACAGGCTCATGGACGAGAATGGCAGGCTCAGGGATTGGCTCGCACTGATCCGCGCCCCCGATCTGGGCGCGACCAGGATCCGCTCCCTCCTCGATAAGTTCGGCAACCCGCGTTCGATCCGATCCGCCGAAGCCGGTGCGCTGGCAAGGCACGGACTCGGGGCGGCGTCGATCGATGCCCTCCAGCAGCCAGACGAGCGACGCATCGACGCGGATCTCGCCTGGCTGGACGAGGCCGGCGCATCCATGCTGGCCTGGGACGACGAGGACTACCCTCCGCAGCTTCGCGCAATCGACCGGCCGCCACCGGTGCTGTTCGTGCTGGGCGATCCGGCAGTGCTGTGGTTGCCCCAGCTGGCGATCGTCGGCAGCCGTAATGCGACCCGGGGCGGGCTGGAGAACGCCCGGGCCTTCTCCCGCTCGCTGACCCGCGCCGGCCTGGTCGTCACCAGTGGCCTGGCCCTGGGCGTCGACGGGATGGCTCACCGGGCAGCGCTGGATGCCGGCGGCTACACGGTGGCGGTCGCCGCGACCGGCCTGGACCGAGTCTATCCGGCGCGCCATCGAGAACTGGCCCGGGAAATCGTTGCCCGGGGCGCGATCGTCAGCGAGTTTCCACCCGGCGTGGAGCCGCGGGCCGGCCACTTTCCGGCCAGAAACCGGATCATCGCCGGCCTGAGCGTCGGGACGCTGGTCGTCGAGGCCGGGGTGACCAGCGGGAGCCTCATCACGGCCCGGCTGGCCATGGAGCAGAACCGCGATGTATTCGCCATCCCCGGTTCCATCCACAATCCACTGGCCAAAGGATGTCACCGCTTGATCAAGGATGGCGCGAAGCTGGTCGAGACCGGCGAGGACCTGCTCGGCGAACTGGACGTGGCCGTGCGCCGGCAGATCGACGTCGGCCGCTCCCGCCTGGAAATGGCGGCGGACGAGGCCGCGGAGCCGGTCTCCCAGGTCCGCGATCCCGAGTACGCGAAGCTGCTGGACGCGATGGGGTTCGACCCGGTGACCCTCGACCAGTTGGTTGAAAGCACCGGATTGACGGTAGAAGCCGTTTCATCCATGCTGCTGATCCTGGAGCTCGACGGGATGGTCGAGTCCGGTCCCGGCGGCAGATACTGCCGAATCGGCGAGGTTGGCTGATGAAAGAAAATGTACTCGACGTACTGATGTATCTTTTTGAGAACTACATGTACGAGGAACCGGAAGAAGATCCGGACCGAGAAGAACTGCAGACCAACCTGCTTGAAGCAGGCTTCGGCTACGGCGAGATCAACAAGGCCTTCAACTGGCTGGATGAGCTCGCCGAGCAGCGTGACCTGCCCGACATCGGGACCCGATCGGATGGACCGGTGCGGGTGTACCTGGATGTCGAGCTGGCCCGCATGACCACCGAGTGCCGCGGATTCCTGACCTATCTGGAACACGCGGGCATCCTGGACCACACCCGTCGGGAGCTGGTCATCGACCGGGTCATGGCCCTGGATCCGGAGGACGACGTCGACCTCGACGACCTGAAGTGGATCGTGCTGATGGTGCTGTTCACTCAGCCGGGACAGGAAGCGAATTACGCTTGGATGGAAAATTACCTGTTCGACGACGCGGCTGAATCCAAGCACTGATCGCTTCGAGAAGGCGTCACATCACTGGGGTTTTGCAGCCCGAGATTGATTCCCGGACGGATTTTTATTGTGTGTAAATTGCAACGAACAACATGTCGAACCTGCTGATCGTCGAATCGCCTGCGAAGGCCAAGACCATCACCAAATACCTGGGGAAGGACTTCAAGGTACTGGCCTCCTATGGCCATGTGCGTGACCTCGTACCAAAGGAAGGCGCGGTCGATCCGGAACATGGGTTCGAGATGGACTACGCGGTCATCGACAAGAGCAAGAAGCACGTCGATGCCCTGACCCGCGAAGCCAAGAAGGCCGACGCAATCTACCTTGCGACGGACTTGGACCGCGAGGGTGAAGCCATTTCCTGGCATATCTGCGAGATCCTGCGCGAGCGTGGGGTGCTGGAAGACAAGCCCGTGCACCGGGTCGTGTTCAGCGAGATCACGCCCCGCGCCATCAAGGCTGCGGTTGAGCAGCCGCGCGGCCTCTCCATGGATCTGGTCAATGCCCAGCAGGCCCGGCGGGCACTCGATTACCTGGTCGGATTCAACCTGTCCCCCTTGCTCTGGAAGAAGGTCAAGCGAGGCCTGTCGGCAGGCCGCGTTCAAAGCCCGGCGCTGCGGATGATCGTCGAGCGGGAAGAGGAGATCGAGCGCTTCGAGCCGCGGGAGTACTGGTCGATCACGGCCCAGCTGGCGAAGGAAAAAGTCGACTTCGACGCACGTCTGACCTACCTTGAGGGGGAGAAGCTCAAGCAGTTCTCGATCGGCTCCGAGGAAGCCGCCAACAAGGCACTGGCCACGCTCAAGGCCGGACACGACGGGAAGCTGCCGGTCATCGAAGTCGGGCGCAAGCAGCGCAAGCGTCGGGCCGCACCGCCCTTCATTACCTCGACCCTGCAGCAGGAAGCTTCGCGCAAGCTGCGCTTCTCGGCATCGCGAACCATGCGTATCGCCCAGCAGCTCTACGAGGGCATCGAAATGGGTGGCGACACGCAGGGTCTGATCACCTACATGCGGACCGACTCGGTTCATCTCGCGGGCGAGGCCATCAACGAATTGCGCTCGGTCATCAGCGAGGACTTCGGCGCGAAGAACGTTCCGGAGAAGCCGAACTTCTACAAGACGAAGTCGAAGAACGCCCAGGAGGCCCACGAAGCCATCCGGCCGACCGCGGCCGCGCGCCGTCCCGACCGGATCAAGAAGTTTCTCAGCGCCGACCAGTTCAAGCTCTACGATCTCATCTGGAAGCGGACCGTCGCCAGCCAGATGAAATACGCTACCCTGGAAACGCTGACCGTGGATTTCTCCTGCGGTGAGGGCAACCAGTTCAGGGCGACCGGCTCGACCGTGATCGATCCGGGCTTCCTGCTGGTCTATGAGGAGGACAGCGACGATCCGAAGGACCGCAACGGCGAATCCCGTTTGCCCAATCTCAAGAAGGGTGAGGCGGTCGAATTGCGGGACATCCTGCCCAAGCAGCACTTCACCGAACCGCCGCCGCGCTACACGGAAGCGAGCCTGGTGAAAGCCCTGGAAGAACACGGGATCGGGCGCCCCTCGACCTATGCCAGCATCATCTCGACCCTGCTGAACCGCGAGTACGTCGAACTCGAGCAGCGCCGTTTCACCCCAACCGACGTCGGCCGGGTGGTCAGTCACTTTCTGTCGGATCATTTCACCCAGTACGTCGACTATGATTTCACGGCCAAGCTCGAGGACGAACTGGACGCGGTTTCTCGCGGCGAAGAGGATTGGGTTCCGCTGATGGAAGAGTTCTGGGATCCGTTCCAGGCGCTGGTCACGGACAAGGAACAGTCGGTCAGTCGCGCCGAAGTGCTGAAGGCCCGGGAGCTGGGCACCGACCCGGAATCGGGGAAGCCGGTCACCGTACGCCTGGGGCGTTATGGCCCGTTCGTGCAGATCGGATCCAAGGACGACGATGAGAAGCCCCGCTTTGCCGGACTCAAGCCGGGCCAGAAGATGGACACCATCACCCTGGAAGAGGGCCTGGCCCTTTTCGACCTGCCTCGCGCACTCGGTACGACCGAAGAAGGCGAAGAGATCGAGGCCAACATCGGACGCTACGGTCCCTACGTGCGCTACGGCAAGAAATTCGTTTCCATACCGAAGGACGAAGACCCCTACACGATCGAACGCGAGCGCGCCCTGGAATTGATCGCCGAGAAGAAGGAAGCGGACAAGAACCGGGTCATTCGCGCCTTCGAAGGGACCGATATCCAGGTGCTGCGTGGTCGCTACGGCCCTTACGTGACCGACGGCAAGAAGAACGGGCGAATCCCGAAGGACAAGGATCCGGAAGCGCTGACCCTGGAAGAGTGCGAAGAGATCCTCGCCGCCGCACCGGCCCGCAAAAAACGGGGACGACGCAAGGCTTCGGCCTGAGCGCAGGCCCGTGCAGACCATCGATGTCGACGCGGCCGCAGAGATCGTCGCGGCCGGCGGCCTGATCGCCTACCCGACCGAGTCGATCTACGGACTCGGCTGCGATCCGCGTAATCCCTATGCGCTCACCCGACTGATTGAACTCAAAGGACGCGACGCCGCCAAAGGCCTGATCCTCATCGCGGCGAACGAAACCCAGCTCCAGGGCTGGCTGGACCCGAGCCGGCCCGAAGAACTGCAGGCTGCGAGGGCAACCTGGCCCGGTCCGGTCACCTGGGTGATGAACGCCGCCCCGGATGTCGAGCCACCCCTGGCCAAGGCGGATGGGACGATCGCGGTGCGCATCCCCGATCATGAGGTGTGCCGAAGGCTTTGCATCGCCTGCCGCTCAGTGCTCATCTCCACCAGCGCCAACCGGTCCGGCCAGCCGCCGGCCCGGACCACCGAGGATGTGATCGAGATCTTCGGCTCAGGCGTGGACGGAATCGTCGAAGGCGAGTGCGGCGGCCGCGAGCGGCCAAGCGAGATCCGCGACGCGCGAACCGGCGAAGTCCTCCGCCCTGGCTGACATTTCGAAATCAGGGCGGTTAACAGGAAAGCAGGAAAAACAGGGAAGGGGCCGCGACGCGGCCGGACTAGAACGGCGAAAGCCCGTCCCCTCTCTTCTTTTCATGTTTTCCTGCTTTCCTGTTTCCCGCTCTTCCAGCTTCAGATCAGGCGAGTTCGGAGAGCCAGTCGCGGGGTTTCAGGTATTCGGCAAGTCGCGACTCTTCGCTGCCCGGCTCGACCTGGTGGTCGTAGACCCAACTGGCAACCGGCGGCAGCGACATGAGGATCGATTCAGTGCGCCCGCCGGACTGGAGACCGAACAGAGTACCCCGGTCGTAGACCAGGTTGAACTCCACATAGCGGCCACGGCGAATGGCCTGAAAGTCCCGGTGGGATTGCTCGTAGGGATGATTCATGCGGCGTTTGACGATCGGCAGATAGCCTTTCAGGTAATGGTCACCCACCGAGCGTTGAAATTCGAAGCAGCGCTCGAAGCCCCATTCGTTCAAGTCATCAAAGAACAGGCCTCCGACACCGCGTGTTTCGTCGCGATGCTTCAGATGGAAATAGCGGTCACACCAGGCCTTGTATTCGGCATAGACCTCATTTCCAAACGGATCGCAGGCGGCGCGGGCGGTTTCATGCCAGTAACGCACGTCCTCGTCGAACGGATAACAGGGCGTCAGGTCAAATCCACCGCCAAACCACCAGATCGGTTCTGCGTCCTCCATGGCGGCTACGAAACACCGCACGTTGGCATGAGATGTCGGTACGAACGGGTTGCGCGGGTGAATGACCAGGGATACGCCGAGGGCTTCGAAAGACCGTCCCGCCAATTCCGGGCGGGCCGCGGTGGCCGACGGCGGCAGCTGCCCGCCTTTCACGTGGGAAAAACCGACCCCGGCCTTCTCGAAGACAGCCCCGTCGTTCATCACCCGGGTGTCTCCGCCGCCACCCTCGTCGCGCACCCAGCGATCCTGGCCGAAGGTCCGGGTGCCATCCAGAGTCTCCAGCGCCCGGCAGATCCGGTCCTGTAGTTCGGTCAGGTAGGCGCGAACCGCGCCAATGTCGATCGCAGACTCACTCATGGCGGCAATCCTACGCAATTGGCAGGCGCTGTGACACCCTTGGCCGGGCCAATCGGCGAGCGCCATCCATCGCCGGCAAGCGACCGCCCATCGGGCGACAACACAGATTGAAACTTTCATGAGGGGAGCGCGTCTAAGTCTGTAGCCGAAAGGCCCGGCTTACCGCCCTCCCTGGGTGAGCCGGTAGGGAACGGTGATCCCCCAAGCCCGTTTCCTATCTGCCTCGGGGGTTTCCCCCTTGCCCCCGAGGCAACCTTATTTCCGAGTCACAACCTCGTCCGGCTCAACGTCAAGAACTTCATCACCTGGATCTGATAGCCTACTGGGGTGGTTGCCCGGGAAGGCGCTGCGCCAGCGGCTTCCGGGTTGACCGGGTTGGGCGATTTTCGGGCTAAGGAGCAATGCCGATGAAAATGGTGATGGCGATCATCAAGCCATTCAAGCTGGACGACGTCAGGGAAGCCCTGTCCGAGGTCGGAATCCAGGGCCTGACGGTCACCGAGGTCCAGGGGTTCGGCCGCCAGAAGGGACACACCGAGCTTTACCGTGGCGCCGAGTACGTGGTCGACTTTCTGCCGAAGCTCAAGCTGGAAGTGGCCATCTCGGAGGACCGGGTGGAAGAGGTCGTCGATGCGATCTGTCGAATCGCCAACACGAACAAGATCGGTGACGGCAAGATTTTCGTGTATGACCTGGACCAGGTGATCCGGATCCGCACCGGCGAGCGCGACGCCGAAGCGCTTTAGGTTCATAAAAAAGAAGGGGCGCCGTTGCGACGCCCCTTCCGCAAGTCTTGGCGGTTACCCGCTTTCCGTCAGTCGTTACTTACGACCGGCAGGCTTGCTCGAAACAGCCGGCTTCGAAGGGGTTGCGGTCTGCTGCTTGGCAGTCGCTTTCGAAACCGTGGCGGTGCGCTTGCTGGCGCTGTTCTTACCGCCTTGCTTGTTCGTGGCCATGGCCCGAATGATCCTCTAAGGGGCACGACTAATCCGTGCGATGCCCATCCTACGCTCCCCCCGCGGCTTGTCTATCCAACTGAAGACACTGGGAAAAAGCCAGAATCTGTGATGAAATTCGCCCACCCAATCGGGGTTTGATCCGGTCGCTCATCCCACCCTCGAGGCCATCGCCTGGTCGAAGGTTACCGCCTCCCTTCTGGAATGATAGCGAACTCCTGGTATGATCGCCCGTTTTCTTTTTTGGGTGCTTCGTGACGTTATTTCTACAAATTGTACTGGCGGTCGTCATCGTCCTGGCACTGGCCCTTGCCGGGACACTGTGGTTTGCAAAGCGATGGTTGAGGCGCGTTGCGGGGGACTACGCTGCGGCGACCGAACTGGTTGATCAGCGCTGGTTGCGTCCCGCGAGGATTCTCCTCCAACGGGCGAGCGAGATTGAGTCGGAGGGCGATCTCGACCAGCGCTGGCAGTCCCTGGCGAAACTGGGTTTTCGACGTCTGGCCGATTTCGACGATGCTCACTTCACGGTCCGTGCCGGCTGGCATGAGGATTATCGAATCGCCGCGGCATTGATGGCGGAGTGCTCCGGGGAATCCAGTATCGCCCTTTTCTCCATCGACGAGGACGACAAGCTGACGGCCGTTTCCAATGATTCGGCCACGGACATTCAAACCGCACGTCTGCTTTGGACCGGCGACCCATCGATGACGACCGAAGCCGCCCTGGAACACCTGCGTGAACAGATCGGCAGCTCGCCGCTGCGAAAGCTCGACGTGCGACTCTTTCGAACGGCCTGGGAGGAGGCCTATGCGGCACGCATGGACCAGCTCTTGAGCCACAAGCCACCTCGGGAAATGATCGAACGCCGGGCGCGGGAACAAGAACCCGCACCATCCGAAGAACAGATCGAGCATGCTCATGAGATGCTCGTGCAACACTGGAAAGCGGAACTCGAGACGGCCGTCCTGGATCATTTCCGCCGCTCAAGCCAGATCGATGCGGTGACCTGGGAAAGACTCGAGGACGTGGTCCAGGTGGTGCACGGCCATCTGGACTCGGACGACGTAGAAGGTCTGCTGGTGGAAGACGAAGCGGGGGAGGCCGTCTTCGCCCAGTGTTCCGCACAAGGCTACAGCGGCATCGACCTCTACGAGCAGGTCATGCAGCGGCTCCCGGCCGCGCCGCGCCGCGAGCGCTTGGCCGAAGTCCAGCATCCACTGCGCGCGGTTCTCTACGTCCCGACCGACGAGCCCGACCCCGAAGCCGGACAATATGTCTATGAAGCGACGGACCCGGACGGGCGAACGGTCCGCGGTGCAGTCACCGCCACCAGCGCAGGCGATGCCAAGGGGCAACTGGAGAAGCTGGGCCTGGAACGCTCGGTCCTGCTCCTCGAGCCGACGCCGGGCTCCGGAAGCGACCACCTGCTGGATCCTGAGACTGCCGCCCTGGCGGCCAAGGTCAGTCGGGAGTCGATGGCCCGATCGTTGGTTCGCGCGCTATTGTCCAACTGGTGGATCTGGGCTCCCCCCGCATTGCTCCTGGGATGGACGATTCGGGAGGGGCTGCCGCTGGGCTGGGCCGACTATCTGGTTATCCTCTACGCAATCGGTGCATTGCTGGCTTTGATTTTCCTTGTCGCGCCCATGGTCCTTTACAACGAGCTGCTACGGGCCAGGACGAGCGGTCGCCTGCGCACCGCCGGCGGCTGTCTGCGACTTCTCCGCGCACTCGATCGCTTCGGAAACCTGCCCGAGTCGGCGCTGCTCATGGATGAAGCGAAGATCCTCGCCGCGGGTGGTGAGGTCGAAGGCGCCGTCGAACTCTGGCAACGAAACCGGGCGGATCTCGACGATGTCGAGTACCTGACGGGACTGGCCCAGATCCACGACGCGGCCGGCGATCACGAAATGCTGATCAAGACACAGCGTGCCGCCCTGGCCGCTGCCCCAGGGAACGAGACCTTTGCTCTTGACCTGGCCATATCGCTGTCCCGATTCGGACCGGCATATGACGAGGCGGAAGAGCTGATCCAGCCGATCAATCCCGGAGACCTTTCCGAGCTTGCACTGGCCGGATATCAATTCGTACGCGGTCTGATCGCGTCGGGACGGGAACTAGATGAACAGGCCCTGGCCCACTTCAGCCGCGCCATCGAGCAGGTCGAGCAGTTCAGGGGGAATCCGCTCGTCCTCTCCTTCATCTCGGAAATCAACGCCTTTGCGGCGATTTCCCTGAAGCGCATGGGCGATACGCAGCGCGCAGAGGCACTATGGAAGGAAGTCTGGCCGATGCTCAAGGTCCACCGGGGCAGCGAGCGATTGGAGAGCCGCTACGCCGGAGCCTGACCCGTATTAGCGGACATCCGATCGGCCAGGGGCGGGTCGGAATCCGCACCAACGTTCCGGCTATAATTGGCCGGAACCCGCACACCTTGATTTCATGGGAAAGAAGAAACGCCGTAACGAATTTGGCAGTGAAGATCTGCCAGATGAGAACGCCTTTGCCGCCCTAGAGTCACTCAAGGGTAGTCTGCCCTCCGGCGAAGAGAGCCCGCCTGAGACGGACGATCAGGCGGAGTCCGGAACCATGTTCGACCCGAAGGTCGTCATTTCCCGCGAACGCAGTGGCCGCGGCGGCAAGACGGTGACCGTGGTCAGCGGGGTGCGCCTCACGGGTCAGGCGCGGGAGGATTTCGTTCGTCGCCTGCGCAAGGAGCTGGGAACCAGCGGGAGCCTCGAGGGCGACCGCATCGTTCTCGGCGGTGACCTCTCCCGGCGAGTCGAGGAATGGCTGGCCGCCGCCGGCGCCCGGCGCATCGTCATCGGGAACTGAAACGGATGAGCAGGGAAAGCGTCGGCTTCGCGCTGGTGACTGGAACCAGTTCGGGCATAGGCAAGGCGCTGGCCCACACCCTGACCGGGCGCGGCTGGCAGGTCATTGGCGTCGCCCGCCGGGCCTGCCCCGATCATCAAGGCTATCACCACCTCGGCATGGATCTTGCCCGATCACAAGCGCTGGAGTCGCTTGAAGCCCAGCTTGCCGCTGAAGTGAAAAACCTGGCCGGCCGACCCCTGGCGCTGGTCAACAATGCGGCGGTCTCCGGGCAACGTCGCAGCGCTGCAACCCTGGATCCGGAGGCATTGACGGCCACGATGCAACTCAACCTGACCACCCCGATCCTGCTGATGGGCATGGCACTGCGTTGTTGCCCGGACGGGTCGCCCCTGCGGGTGGTCAATGTTTCGTCCGGGTTGGCCACGATGGCTCTGCCCGGGGTGATGGACTACTGTGCCAGCAAAGCCGGGCTGCTCATGGCCAGCCAGGTGTTCGCCGAGGAACTGGATGGCCGGCGAGCCAGCGGCGTGCTCGTTTACGAACCGGGGGTGGTCGATACGGAGATGCAGACCAACCTGCGAAACACGGACCCGGAGCGGTTCCCCTCGGTCAGCCTGTTTCGCCAGTTCCAGGCGAGAGGCCAGCTGGCCGAACCCGAGGAGGTGATCGGGCCGATGATCGCGTTTCTCGAGTCTTCTTCCGTCGGTTTGGAGACCGCTCGCTACGGCGCCTGAGCGCTGACCTGCCACTCGCGACGCACCCCTGCCGTCAGGCCTCGATTCGGCAAGCCTGGACGCTGCGCCGCCCGTTGACGGCCTTCAGCCACCGTTGCAGGTGGTCGAGTTCTTCCGCCGGGCGCATGCGCACGACGCGCGCAAAGTCGCAGACGACCAGCGCATCGCTGTCGGCCACGCTGTAGGCGCTCCCCGCAAGAAACTCGGATTCCCCCAGGCGTCGATCCAGCACTGAATAGAATTCAGCCAGGCGGCGGCGTCCGCGTTCTGCCAGAGCCGGGATCTGCTCCAGGTCCAGCGGTCCCGGCAGTGCCCGGTGTGCATAGGCGGGGTTGTCGTTTCGGAGAATTTCCGCCACGGCCATGAGGCCTTCCACGTACACGCGGTGGCTCCACTCCCGGACCACGCCACGCTCCCTGGCATCACGCCCCAGCATGGGTGGGTCCGGGAACTGTGCTTCCAGAAACTCGTGGATGGCCGGCAGTTGCGTCAGCACCGTACCGTCATCCAACACCAGAGCCGGCACGGTGCAAAGGGGGTTGATCGCGCGGTAGGCCTCAGCGAAGTGCTCGCCGGCCCGGAGATCGATGACTTCCTGCGGGAGCTCGACCTGCTTTTCCGCGAGGAAAAGATGGACGCGGCGGGGACTTGGAGCGGGTGGATAGGTGTAGAGTTTCATGCCCTGCTTGCTTGTTCCGGTTCAAAGGCCAAGTTACCACGATCGGTGGAACGAGATCGCCCGGCCCGGGGGTGATCAATGGCCCGACGGTGCTCGGCGGAGCGGCAATTGAGCAATAACCTGACATCACGGAGGCCGCTTTTGCGGCATAGTCGCAGGCTGCCGCAACCTGAGGAAACGAAATGCGCGGATTGTTGCCGATCGGACTGTTGATCTTCGTCACCTCGGCGGGTGCCGACCTGAACGCGCTGCGGGCGGAGGCGAATGCAGCAGCCGCAGCGGGTGACCACGCGACCGCCATCGCCCGGTTTCAGGACCTCCTTCAGGAGTCCCCTGACGATGGAGGGGCCCACTATCGTCTGGCGACGCTGCTCATGGACAACGACGGAGACCTCGACCTGGCCATGGCGCATTTTGAGCAGGCTCGTGATCTCTCGTTCCAGCCGCTCGGCGCAGGATACCGCCTGTCTCGAATCCACGCGCGGCAGGGGCGCACCGAGGAAGCCTTGTCCGAACTCGAGTCCATCGCGGCGGCCGGCTTCGGGTTGCCCAACCTGATCGAGGGCCAGGCCGACTATGCTTCGATCAACGGCGATCCGCGATTCATTGCCGCCCTGGAACAGATCCAGGCCGCGCGCTATCCCTGCCAGGCGGATGAACGCCACCATGCCTTCGACTTCTGGATCGGTGAGTGGGAGGTAACCCAGAACGGGCAGTTTGCCGGCACCAACAAGATTCAGCCCATCCTCGGCCACTGCGCCATCTTCGAGCAATGGACCGGCGCCAACGGTGGCGAGGGCAAGAGCTTCAACTACTATGACCCGGGCTATGACCGCTGGCGCCAGATCTGGATCAGTGACTCCGGTTCCTTCATCGAATTCACCGGCGAAGCCCGCGATGGCGGCGTTTTCTACACCGCGGAGACCATCGATCCCACGGACGGAAGCAGGACTGACCACAAGTTCCAGTTCACCCGGAACGACGATGGAACGGTCCGCCAGTTCTGGCAGACATCGACTGACGGCGGAACAACCTGGAACACGATCTGGGATGGTCGCTACGAGCGCATGACCGAAGAGTAGCTCAGTCCGGATTCATCGATCAGTCGAAGGGACTCGACCCTACGTGCTCTTCATCCGCGCGCACTTTGCCGGCGAGCTGCCGTAGACTGCCCGAGCACACCGCTCAGAAATCCATGGAAGCCGCTTGCACCATCATCTTTTTCGCGGGATTTCCGTTCCTCGCACGTCCCACTGGCAAGAGACCGGGAAGCGGAGTGAGGAGATGATCCTGATGATTCTGAACACCATTGCCGTGATGGCCGTTCTTTCCGGCCTGATGCTGACCGGCGGTCTGGTGCTCGACGTCCTGGTTCGCTTCCCAGATCGGCGCAACTGACCGGCCACGGTCGATCCGCGCCTCCGATGCGATTGGTCGCGGTTGTTTCCCTTCTGCTGGCAGAATGGCCGGAGAAATCCAGCGCGGAAAGAACCGATGCGAATCTTCCAATGCGCCACCCCCTGTGCGCTTCTGCTGTTTCATGCCGGGCTGATCGGCGCCACGGAGTGCCAGCGGACACCGGCCGAGGAGAGACCCACCATCGGGCTGGCACTGGGCGGTGGCGGCGCCCGCGGCTACGCGCACATCGGGGTCCTGCAAAGGCTGCATGAGCTGCGTGTTCCGGTGGATTATGTGGCCGGCACCTCCATCGGCTCCGTCGTCGGCGGCCTGGTTGCCACCGGGCGGGACCCCGAGACCATTTCTTCCATTGCAGCGGCCATGGACTGGGCGGCGCTGTTCGAGGACTCCACCGAGCGCCAGGCGCTGCCGTTCCGGCGCAAGCAGGACGACGCGCTCGCCCTGGTCAAACCCAAGCTCGGCCTCGGTAAGGATGCCAGTCTCTTGCCCCGGGGGGCGATCAGCGGACAGAAGATTGCCTACCTGTTCGAATCCCTGCTCAACGAGACCCGGATCACCCGCGATTTCGATGGGCTTCCCATTCCTTTTCGCGCAGTGGCCGCCGAGCTTTCGAGCGGCGACCAGGTCGTCCTGAGCAGTGGCAGCCTGGGCATGGCCATGCGCGCCAGCATGGCGGTGCCCGCGGTGTTCGAGCCGGTCCGGATCGACGGCAAGGAACTCATCGATGGGGGCATCGCCAACAACCTGCCGATCAGCGTGACCCGGGAGATGGGCGCCGATGTGGTGATTGCGGTCAACGTGGGCAGCGGCTACCTGGATCAGTCCGAGATTTCCGACGTGTTGAGCGTGGCCGAGCAGCTGACGAACATCCTGGTGGAGCGGACCACCCGCGAGCAGAAGAAGCTGCTGACGGCTCGTGACATCCTGATCGAACCACCGCTTGGGACGAAGGTCACCGCGGCTGATTTCGACTCGATGGACGAAGGG
>JAWVZU010000045.1:0-17852 GCA_033722075.1 Lysobacterales bacterium | reverse complement strand
GCGGCTCATCCTTGTGATCCGCTACATCGACCTCCTCGGTCTTCAGCTTCTCCCCCAGTTCATGGGGCTTGATTTCCAGTGCTTTCTGCCCGTCTCGGCCGACGAACACATACTTGTCGCGATCTTCGTTGACCCAGGCCAGCTTCAGTGGTCGAACCTGCCCGGATTCGTCCGGATAGAGCATCCAGCTGCCTACGTCCATGAGCTTGGCACGCCCCAACCAGAGGCTCTCTTCGGGCGTCGTCGGCTCCGGCTCTTCCGGTTCGGGCTCGGGCTCGGGTCGGTCCACTTTCTCGACCGCACTTTCGCCTGCGAAGAGCGACTTCAGCTGGTCCAGGACCCGCTTTTGGGTGGTCGGATCCGTTCCCGAGAGCTCGAGACGCTTGCTCACCTGCTGGAGGAGGCCTTCATCCTCAGCCTCGTCCCGCTCCGATGCATCCGCGGTCAGCCGTTGATTGAGTCGGCCGATGAGCTCCGCGGCTTCGACCACCTCGGTACTTTCATGACCTTCGCGCACCGCCGACAAGGCCATCAGATCCCGCCAGCCCGACTCCACCAGGTCGAGCAAGACCTTCGGAACGTGTTCCTCGGCCAGCTGCTGGGCAATCAGTCGCTCCACGTGATGGCGGGCACTCTCCAGGCGTTCTTGTCCGTCACACGCCTCCAGCACCCGCCGCGTGTTCGTCTCCCGTCGCCTCGCCTGACGCTTGATCAGGGACTCGATCTCGGTGGTGGCGGCCTCCAGATTTGCCTTGTCCAGGGCCTTTGAGTGGGACAGTTCGGATACCACGGCTTCGATCTTCTCGAGAGTCTGCGCCTCTTTCGGTGCCATGGCCCGGTCCGGTCGGTCGTGAACCTGTCCGAGCAGGTTGAAAAGCTGCCGGACCGGATGATCCGGGTTCTCGATGGCCCGACCCTCTTCAAGCAGCGTGCGCACCAGCGGCAGTTCGAGCATCTTGATCCAGCGCTTGCCCCGTTCGCCGAGCACGAAGTCACTGGTGATGGTGCCCACGATCTCGTCGGTCAGGAACACCGCGTCCTGCTGATCCCGATCCAGCCGGCGCTCCGAGTCCTTTCCAAAGCGCCGGGCCACTGCGTCTCCCAGGCGCTTTTCCAGGCGTTGGTTGGCAAAGTCCTCTGCCTGGCTTTCGAGCTCCGCAAGCGCTTCCTCCAGCTCGTCGTGCCCAAGCGGCTTGGCATCGTCAGGGCCGGCGTGGTAAGGGGGTTTGCCGCCCAGGGCATTCTTGTGTCTCAGGATGTCGCGGATATCGATGACCGTTGAGGCAGGATGCTCACGCCCATCATGGTGGCGCCTGCGACCGTCGTCTGTCGGCGGCGTCTGCCCCCCGGGCGCACCGCCGGTCGATCCCGGTGCTACGCTTTCCGAACCGCCGGCAGCGGAAGATCCGCCACCCGGGCTTCCGCTGCCACCTGCGCCACCAGCACCGCCACCCACATCACCGCCACCGCCATGGCCGCGACCAGCGCCGCCGTGCCCGGCGCCGCCCCGTTGGCCACCAGTGGAGGCGCTTTGCCGGTTGGGCGGTGTGTCGGATTCCGCATCCGCCTCGTCGTCGTCCGCCGGCGGAGCCTCTCTTTCGGGCGGCTTGTCCTTGCGCTTCACCTTGTTCGGCAGGGTGGGGAGCACACCCGCTTCGATCAACTTATCGTTGACCGTGTCATAGAGCTTGCCGCTCTGGATCAGCACCATCTTGCCGAAGCTCCGGATCACGATCCGCAGCGCCTCGATGGACAATCCAAGCGGCTTGAGATTCTCGACTGCATGGTGAGCCAGAGCCCGCGGACCCAGCGGGTTATTTCGGCCATCCACGCGGCGCTCCCGCAAGACGGAGAGTCGCGCCTCCAGTGCGTGGAGCTGGTTGTGGAAGCGGGACTCGGCACTGGAAGCTGCCTCCGACTCGGCCAGCCAGATCTCGAATTCGTCCTCGTCGACCAGGGCAAGTTCACCCTCGGAACCGCCCGGCACCGAGAACTGGAGGTCCTCGAAAGTTTCCAGGTGGCGAGCGACCGCCGTCCTGAGCCGCGAGAGCATCGAGCCCCCGTTCCTCTTGAGCAGCGTAAAGGCCTCGAAATAGACGCCCTGTCCGATATTGCTCCCGGCGTGTTCCGCCTCCTCGATCAACCGTTCCCGGGCGTCTTCCAGGAAGCGCGGAAGCCGCTCGTCCAGATAGGCCAGGGTTGCCTCGCCGACCGCCTCCAGCAGCGGCCCCTGCTGCTCCGCAGGCACGCGCTTTGCGCGCTGCGGCGCCTCGGTTTCGGGTCCTTTTCTCAGGTGCTCGACGAGCAGGTACTGGGGGCGCTCGAAGGCAACGCCGGCGCCCTCCGGGGAGGTTCGAACAATGGTCCCGATGACCGCCGATGAGAAGCCCGGGACGGCAAGAGTCACCGAGGTCTCCCGCTCCAGCTGACCGACATCGTCGACCTCGATAAACAACCCACCGGGGCAGAAATCCCGAATGACGGCGGATAGCCTTGTTCCACCGTCCGAGAGAACCTCCGCCGGCTGGCGGCAGGGCTCACGGGGAAACTGGCGGCGTTCCGTGCGATCCGGTGGGGTCATGGATGGACAGAAGGTGTGTGAAGCATGGCGGCCAGTATACAAAGGTGACGGGCGAAATGATCACCCCTCGGCGTGAATTCATTGTTGGGATGGCGGATGCGGCATCAGATCCAGAGCTTGAGCCTTGCGGTGCTGATACCGACCGAGCAGCGGTCCGGTGACGCCAAGTGTTGCATAGATAAACCCGGAATACAGTCCATAGGGCATGGGTAGCCAGGCGGCAGCTGCGGTGGCCGCCACACCGGTCAGGGCAACCATGGTCCAGCCGTGCCTGCTTGCGCGTGTCTGGAACCGTTCGTAAGCGCTGAGCTGAAGGGTTTCCGCCCGTCGCTCCGCGTGGCGGTAATGGCCCACCAGGATCAGGCTCATGGCCGCAAAACCGACTCCGTAGATCACGAAGATCGTGCGCAGTTCGGCGACCGTCACCTGTTGGAACATGAACTGGATCCAGCCGTCCGTGGTCCAGTGGAAGAAAGCGGAGAAGATGACCCGCAGGGGATACACGTAGATCAGCGTCACGAATACCAGCAGAAGCGACCACAGGCTGGTCGCCAGGTCATCCAGCCCGTAGCGGCGGCTCCAGGTGTGATGGGCATACCAGAACAGGGTGATCTGGGCAAAGCACGCACCGAACACCGGAATCTGTCGCAGCGCCATCTCGAAATCATCGAAGCTCTGGGGTAGTTCATCGAAGGAAATCACCAGCATGGTCAGCGCGAAGGCAAACGCCGCGTCGGTGAAGGTCTCGATCCGGGTCATGTCGGTACCGCGGAGACGAAAGCCGTGGGAAACGGGCAGCTGGTTCAGGTTCATGGCTTGATGAAGGTGAGGCGTTGTTGCAGGCTAGCCCGATGTACGGATTCGCCGCAACACTGACCGCATTGCTCTGGATTCTCCCGCCCGCGGCGGTGGGCAGCGACCATTACGGGGTTCAGGTGGAGAGTATCCGCTGCGGCCGTCTGGTGGTCGAGATCGGCGATCGCAGCGACCAGCTGCTGGAAGCCTGCGGGGACCCGGACTACCGGGAAGTGGTCGAGTTGCGGCGAAGCAGTGTGAAGGTCATCACCCCGGAGGGCGGCACGCGTCTGGAGCTCGGCATTGGTGATCTGCAACTGGTGGAGCACTGGGTCTACAAGCAGCGCTCGGGTCGGCTCACCCGGGTGTTGACCGTGGTCGGCGGGATTCTCACCGACATCCGGCTGGCCGAGCGCAACTGACCACGGGTATCAGTTCGCCAGCCCGAGCCGGGCGCTCCGCTCTCGCACGTGTCGTTCCAGCTGGTCGAGCAGGCGCCGTGCCTCCGGGGCTGCATCCGGGGCCTCGCGCAGGCGCTGGATGGCGTCGAGACGCCGCTCGACGACATTTGCGCCGGACTCGTCCGGTTGACTCAACCGTTCCCGGCACCAGTCCTGCCATGCGCTGAATTCCGCCGGATCGAGGCTTTCCGGGAAGTTCCGGGCCCGGTAGCGAAACAGCAGGTTGGCATAGCGACGATCCCTGAAGCCCTCGGCAAGCTGCGCCAGACCTTCCGGCGGCGTTGTCCGCACCGAATCGGCCAGGCGCCGATCCTCATCACTGGGAAACCCGATGTGATAGAGGGCTTCTTCCTCGATCGGGTCATGGCCCTCGAAGGGGCGCTCGAAGATTTGACGGACCTTGTCCTCAACGTCGGCAGCACGAAGCATCTCGAGGTTCCGGTCACACTGGTCAGGATCCAGGCCGATACGGGCCGTGTCGACGGTGCGCAGAATGCTCAGGGGCGCCACAACCGGAGACCGGTTGCCGTGAATAACTTTGAGCGGAATCCGCTCGGCGTCGTCCGGCAGGTCCCGCCGCGCGGTGAAAACGAGATCATGGATGGCTTCCGCGTCGAGTTCGATCAGCGGCCCGGGATCCACGGAGAGATCGTAGACGATCGTGCCCTTCCTGAACCGTGGATGGCGACAGATCGGGGCGACCATGGCCGTGCAGCCGCGTTCCGCCCCGAACCGTGATGAGACGTGCAGCAGCGGTGCCATGGCGGGCACGTCCAGCAGGGCTTCGACGCGGCGCTGATCGCGCAACCCCAGGCAGAAATCAAAGAGCCGCGGCTGTCGCTCACGGATCAGTCGCGCCAGGCCGATGGTGGCCTCGACGTCGGACAGGGCGTCGTGAGCCCGCTCATGGACCAGAGCGTTGGCGCGGGCGATGTCCTCCAGGCGAAAACTGGGGCGACCCGGCTCGTGCTCCGGCCACTCGATGCCCCGGGGACGAAAGGCGTAGCAGGCGCGGACCGTGTCGATGAGGTCCCAGCGGGAATTCCCGTCGCGATATTCCCGGCTGTAGGCGTCGTAGAAATTCCGGAAAAGCAGGAAACGGGTCACCTCGTCGTCGAAACGCAGGCTGTTGTAGCCCACGCAGCAGGTCTGCGGCTGGGCCATCTCCGCGTAGATCCGGGCCGCGAATTCGCATTCGCTGAGTCCCTGTCGCGCGACTTCCTCCGGTCCGATGCCGGTGATCAGGCAGGCTTCGGGGTCGGGCAGATAATCGTCGGTCAGGGCGCAGAACCAGACCTTCGGCTCACCGATCGGGCGAAGGTCGGGGCCGGTGCGGATGGCCGCGAACTGGGCCGGCCGGTCGCGCCGGGGGTCGGTCCCGAAGGTCTCATAGTCATGCCAAAGAAAGGTCTGGCTCACGGCGTTTCCTGTGGTTGTCCGGCGTGTGCTGTCGCTGGGCACTGCTCCTGGCCATCTTCGCAGCCCCCGGTCTCAAATTCCAAGAACCCGGGGGCGACGGTTCGAACCCGTGCGCGTGTTATCATGCGGCGCCTTTCACTGGACTGAGATCAGGCGGAAATCCAGCATGACCGTTCGCACTCGATTTGCCCCCAGCCCAACCGGCTATCTCCACGTCGGCGGCGCCCGCACGGCCCTGTTCTGCTACCTGTTTGCACGTCATCACAGCGGAGAATTCCTGCTGCGCATCGAGGACACGGACCAGGATCGGTCGACGGAGACCTCGGTGCAGGCCATCTTCGACGGGCTCAACTGGCTGGATATCGAATATGACAACGAACCGGTCTTCCAGTCCAATCGGACGGAACGCTACCAGGAGTTCATCGACCAGCTCCTGGATTCCGGCCATGCCTATCGCTGCTACTGCAGCAAGGAGCGACTGGAGGAGGTACGCAAGTCCCAGTTCCAGAAGGGGCTCCCGGGCTATGACGGTCACTGCCGGGATCTGGACGAAGCGCCCGCCGATGCACCCGCCCCGGTAATCCGGTTTCGCAACCCGGCCGACGGATCGGTGCGCTTCACCGATCTCGTCAAGGGCCCCATCGAGAAGGCGAACTCGCATCTCAACGACTTCGTGATGGTTCGCGCGGACGGCACGCCGACCTACAATTTTGCGGTGGTGATCGACGATCTGGACATGGAGATCAGCCACATCATCCGGGGCGACGATCACCTCGACAACACCTCGTCTCAGATCAACGTGTACCGGGCCTTGGGCCACGAGCCGCCCGAGTTCGCTCACGTGCCAATGATCCTGGGAGATGACGGCGAGCGGCTTTCCAAGCGCCACGGGGCGCTCAACGTCATGCAGTATCGGGTCGACGGATTCCTGCCCGACGCGCTGCTGAACTATCTCGTTCGCCTGGGATGGTCCCACGGCGACCAGGAGATCTTCAGCCGGGACGAGCTGATCGAGCTGTTTGACCTCGACGACGTCAACAAGGCGCCCTCGCGCTTTAACAGCGAGAAGCTGATGTGGCTCAATCAGCACTACATCCAGCACGGGGAGGAGGAACAGGTCACTATGGAATTGTCCTTCCATCTTCGGCAGCGGGGCATCGAGCCGGCCGAGGGGCCGCCGATCGAAGACGTGTGGCGACTGCTGGCACAGCGGGCCGACACCATGGTGGAGTTGGCCGATCAGGCCGACTTCCTGTATCGGGAGTTCGAGGACTACGAGGAGCGCGCTGCCCGCAAGCAACTCCGCCCGGAAGCCGAAGAAATCATCACAAAGCTGGGGCGCGCATTTACCGAACTGGAGGATTGGGATGCGGAATCGATCCAGGCCGCCATCCAGGGCGTCGTGGACGACCTGGGGGTCGGCTTCGGTAAGGTCGGACAACCGCTCCGCGTCGCCGTATCCGGTCGGTCTGCCGCACCATCCAATGACCAGATGCTGGCGGTTCTCGGGCGCAAGCAGACGCTCAAGCGCCTCAGCCGGGCCCTGGACTACATCGAGCGGCGTAAAGCGTCCGAGGCATGAGCGCCAGGCTGCACGAGGACTATGGACGGGAAGCGGCTCTAGAACCCGGCAGTCCCCGCGCCTTCGGCATCGTGATGGCGATCGCAATTCCGCTCCTGACCCTGATCTTCCTGCGGAACTGGTGGATGGCCGGGCTGGTTCTTGGCGGCGGCTTCCTGGTGACTGCCTTTTCGGCGCCCCGCATCCTCGAACCGCTGAATCGCCAGTGGTTCCGATTGGGAATGCTGCTGAGCCGGATCGTGGCGCCCATCGTCATGGGCATTCTCTATTTCCTGATCGTAACCCCCATCGGACTCCTGCGGCGGATGCTCCGCAAGCGGTCGTTCCCAACCGGCTTTGATCCATCACTGAACAGTTACTGGGAAGAGCGCGAGCCCCCGGGGCCAGATCCAGGCGGCCTTCCCAGACAATTCTGATGCTCATCCTGGGCATCTCCGCTTTCTACCACGACAGCGCGGCTGCCATCCTGCGCGACGGGCGGATCATCGCCGCGGCCCAGGAAGAGCGGTTTTCGCGAAAGAAGCACGACGCGCGATTCCCCGCCGCCGCCATCGGCTACTGCCTCGATTCGGCCGGTTGTGGGCTGGAAGACGTCGACTACGTGGTTTTCTTCGAGAAGCCCTTCCTGAAGTTCGAACGACTATTGGAGACCTACGTCCAGTTTGCGCCGAAGGGATTCAATTCCTTTCGTATGGCCATGCCGTTGTGGATCAAGGAAAAGCTGTTCCAGAAGACGGAGCTGAAGAAGGCCTTGGCCGAACTGGGACGCGGCAGTGCGCCGAAGCACGATCTGATGTTCGGAGAGCACCACCTCAGCCATGCGGCAAGCGCTTTCTATCCGTCCCCGTTTGACGAAGCCCTGGTCCTGACCATGGACGGCGTCGGCGAGTGGGCCACGACCACCGCAGCGATCGGTCGGGGAAATCAGTTGCGGATCCACAAGGAGATCCATTTTCCCCACTCGCTGGGCCTGCTCTATTCGGCGTTCACCTATTACACGGGCTTCAAGGTCAATTCCGGGGAATACAAAGTCATGGGACTGGCGCCCTACGGCGAGCCGGTCTACGCAGACCTGATCCGTGACAAGCTCATCGACATCAAGCCCGACGGTTCCTTTCGCCTGGATCAGGACTACTTCAACTACGCCACCGGTCTGACCATGACCAACCGGCGCTTCGACCGGCTGTTCGGTGGCCCGGCGCGGCGGCCGGAGGCGGCACTGGAACAGCGCCACATGGACCTGGCCGCATCGGTCCAGGTTGTGTGCGAGGAAGTCGTGCTCAAGCTGGCCCGGTCGCTGCGCGAAGAAACGGGCCTTGCAAAGCTCTGCCTCGCCGGCGGCGTGGCCCTGAACTGCGTGGCCAACGGAAAGCTGTCGAAACAGGGCTGGTTCGACGACATCTGGATCCAGCCGGCGGCGGGTGACGCAGGCGGCGCCCTCGGTGCGGCGCTCTACGCCCACTACGCCTATCTCGATTCACCGCGGAAATGCAAAGCACCTGACAGCATGGCAGGCGCCTACCTGGGGCCCGAGTTCAGTGACGAGGCAATCCAGGCTCGGCTGGATGCCTGCGGTGCGGTCTATGAAAAGCTGGAGAGCAAACCCCTCATCGGCGCAGTGGCCGAGGATCTTTCCGAGGGCAGGGCGGTCGGCTGGTTCCAGGGGCGCATGGAATACGGCCCGAGAGCGCTTGGTGGCCGCACGATCCTGGGCGATCCCCGGTCACCGGAAACGCAGACCAATCTGAATCTCAAGATCAAGTTTCGCGAATCCTTCCGACCCTTTGCCCCGTCGGTGCTCGAAGAAAAGGTCGGTGAGTGGTTCGACTTCGACGGCACCAGTCCCTACATGCTGCTGGTCGACCGGGTGCACGAAGACAAGTGCAAGCCGGTGGACGGCTCGGCCAAGGGACTGGCCCGCCTCAAGCAGCAGCGCTCTGAGATACCCGCCGTCACCCACGTCGACTACTCGGCACGAATCCAGACCGTCAGTGCCCGCACCAACCCGAAGTATCACGCCCTGATCAGCGAATTCGAGCGACTCACCGGCTGTCCGGTGATCGTGAACACCAGCTTCAACATCCGCGGCGAACCCATCGTCTGCACGCCGGAGGACGCCTTCCGCTGTTTCATGGGCACCCACATGGACAGGCTCGCCATTGGGAGTTTTTACCTGAAAAAAGAGTCGCAAGATACTAATTTGATTATAGATTATAGAGACCGTTTCAATCTCGATTGAGATATCTTCGGCTGCTCCGGCCGGTTTTTCAGAGGCGCCCCACTCAGTCAACCTGACTGCACACACTCTTCACGGTTATGCTTTAGGGTGAAAGATGTGTGGAGTGCAGGGTACATAATCGGATCTTCTGATTCGATTCCATTCGCCATATCGAGGGGAAATCTCATGAAACTCAGAACTTTCTTGCTTTGCACCGGCCTCCTTATCGGATCGGTGCAGGCTGCCGACCACATCGATTCGCCGGCGGCCGTGAACGACCCGTTGGCGGACCTGCTGGATTTCTATATCTTCGTTAATCCGAACGATCCCGATGAGGCGATCCTGGCCTTGACCATGGTGCCGTTCGCGTCGGGCGATTCCCAGTATTCCGATGCGCTCGTCTACAGCTTTTTTTTCGAGAACGAGCCCGGGCTGACCGCTCGGATTGACTGCTCCTTCAGCAACGATCAGATCGTGACCTGCACTGGTCCGGGTGACAGTTCGGTCAGCGCCCGCGTCGGCGAAATCGGCACTTCCGAGAGCATGCGTGTTTTCTCCGGACTGCGTGAGGATCCGTTTTTCTTCGATTTCGATGCGGTTCTGACCACGCTGGACACCGGTGAACCCGCGTTTCGTGATCCCGGCGTGGATTTTCTTGCCGGCGCCAATGTCTTGAGCCTGGTAGTCGGAGTAGATAGCGCGCTTGTCTCCCCGGAGCCTGAGTCGAAGGCACACTTCAATCAGAAGGTATGGGTAGCGTCGGAGCGAGTCGCCGGCGATGGTCTCAACGGCGGATTTTCCGGCTCCTGGTATAACCCGGATGACCCGGGGCAGGGTTGGGTAATCGAAGTGGTCAACAATCCCCCGGGCACCGGAATTCAGCCCAAGAATCACGCCGTCGAGCAGTTTGTCGTGTATTTCTACGGTTACCAGGACGGTGCGCAGCTGTGGCTGGCCGGAAATGGACCCGGCATCAGCGGCGGCACGGCGACGGTTGACGTCATACGTACCGGCGGAGCCGGCTTTGGGGACGCCTTTGACGGCGACGACGTGGCACGTGAGACCGTGGGCGAGATGACCTTCGTCTTTGATGGTTGTACGACCGGCACCGTAACGTTTACGCCAACCGCGTCGGACCTGACAGAGTTCACGACCCCGATCGAACGCCTGTCCAACATTTCTGCCCTGGATTGCAACCTGTTCACCGCTGGGCAGATCGATCGGGAGGGCCGTGCGGCGGTCAATACGGCGCTGATCCCGTCGGGCACGAAGGATGCCTACAACGCGGCGGGCGATCCGACCATGTGGGCCGACATGTTCACGGAAGCCATCACTGGCAGCCTCGAGTTTACGGACGGCCTGGACGGCATCGAGGGAAACCTCCTGACCGGCGATGCTGCGACACTGGCTTCCGTGCTGGTGGACGATCGGCTGCAGGTCGACCTGTCCATCCCCGAATGCGGGACCTATCTGGCTCTCGAAGCGGCAGCCCTGGGTGGAACTGAGCCGACAGCCTGCGGTGGGCGTACGCTGGAGGCAGACGTTACTGACGTAACGTTGACCGCCGTCGTTTCCGGGTTCGAGGTGGAGATCAGCGACAACGTGGATTCCAACGACGTTCCGTATCTCAGCGTCTTCCCGTTTCTCGCTCCGCCCCATTGATGTCTGACTGAAACCCGTCAGGTTGATGAAATGGCGGATCCTCGCCGCAGCCGGCGCTGCGGCGATCCTCCTTGCCGCTTGCGCCCGCACCGACAGACCGGAACGGGCTGACGATCCGCCGTTCTTCGCACCGGTCGGGCCGGATCGGATCAGGGCCACCGATGGCCGGGTCTACTTCGATAACCTGAACGCGAGAATTGCGCTGCTGGAGGAAAGGCTCGAGCAACGCCCCTCGCCGGCACTGGGGCGCACGTTGGCGCAGGAGCTGTTTCACCGGTTCCAGATCGTCAGGGCAGTGCGTGACCTTGAGGAAGCAGACAGGCTCGTCGTCAACGCGCTACAGTCGGGAAAGGATTCGGGGGCGATCCTGCTCAAGGCTCGGATCGATGCGGCTTTTCATCGGTTTGGAGCCGCCCTGGATCGGCTCGATGCGATCAAAGTCAGTGAGCCCTCGATTGAGATTCTTCGCGCGGAAATCCTGAGGGCCATTGGAAGCGAGGCTATGTCTGGTGGCAGAGCCGGTCTTCCGGATTTCCGCTCCCTCGCGGCCGAGGCGCAAGTGGAACTGGATCGGGGCCGGCTTGATGCCGCAATGGCGCGGTTTCACCTGGCTGAACGGTCTTATGCCGGCGCGAGCCCGTTCCCGCTGGCCTGGCTGCATCTCCAGATCGGCATCGGCTACCTTCGCTACGGTCGATTCGATGCGGCCCAGGCCTTTTTCGAATCTGCCCTGGATCGTCTGCCGGCCTACACCCCGGCGCTCGACCACCTCGCTGAAACATTGGTGGCGCGCGGCCGCGAAGACCGAGCCATTCCCATCTACCTGAGGCTGATCGAGGCGACCGGGGACCCGGAGTTTTGCGGAGTGCTCGCGGAGATCGAAAGAGAGAGCGGGGACGACGCCCGGTCGCTCGATGCGGAACAATGCGCGCAGGACGGTTTTGAGCGTCTGTTGTCCAGGCATCCGCAAGCCTACTGGCAGCACGCGGCGGAGTTCTACCTGTCACGGGGCAAGGTTGCCGAGGCCTACCGGCTGGCGAGGCTGAATCTGGAACACCGGCAGGATGTGGCTTCGCGGGTTCTGATGGCTCGTGTTGCGTTGGCCCACGACCAGGCCGAAGAGGGCTGTCGGATCGTCGCGGCCATTCGCGCTGCGGGATGGGCGCCCCCGGAACTGCGGGAAATCGATGAGGACCGTTGCGCAAGCGAACCCTGATGTACTAATAGTTTCGTAAGATACTGATTAATAAAGAGTAGTTCACGAAGTCTTTACCGACCTGAAAGTAGTCTGGTGAGGAACCAATCTGGCCGCAGACTGTCTTAGGATACGTGGCGCTGTTATACTCGCGCGCCTGCTTCCCAAGCGAACGATTCATTGGGGGCGACCTGGTTTCGACGTGATTCACGAAGCTATCGGGTGCATGCCGAGGTTGCAATCCACCTCGTAAAACCGATTGCAATTTATATAGTTGCCAACGACGACAACTACGCTCTCGCGGCCTAAAAGCCGTTGAGAACCCCAGATGGATCTTGCCTGTGGGTGAAATCGGGGTTCATAGCACACAGGATCGCTTGCTGCGGTGTTCCGACGTAGTGAGTTAAATCCAATTGGAACTGGCCTTGCCAGACCCTGTTGGTCGGGGCTGGTGAGGTAAGAACAAAAGACCAAGCTAAGCATGTAGATCCTGAAGTGTAGGTCTTACGGACGCGGGTTCGATTCCCGCCGCCTCCACCAGACACGGAAAAGCAGCCCTCGCGGCTGCTTTTTTGTGTCTGGACGAAGTGGTTGGCGTTTAGAATCCGCGGCTCAGCGGGTTCGACTCGGAGCCCATGGACGGGCGTAGAGGACTGCGGAGCAGGCCCTAGTGGGGCGCGCGACATGGACGATAGCGCGCATTCCCATAGCCTCCACTAGCAGGAGCGCGACGGCGGGGAACCCCATCATCTCTTGCCGCATAAAGCCACTATCGGGTCAAAGCTCCAGCTTGAACCCCACCCGCCACAGGCGTGGGGGACCGATGTACAGCGCCGGGATATTGAACGAGCTGCTCAGTGCGCCACCTTCGATGGCGTAACTTTCGTCCAATGCGTTTTCGACCGCCGCGGTGATTTTCCAGCGGGCATTCCCTGGTCCCACTTCGACATTGATGTTCAGCAGCCCGTAGTCGTCCTGGCCGAAGTTTGCCAGGTTTCGGTCATCGAAGAAGATCTCGCTCAGCCAGGAGTAGATCGGGGTGACCCGGAAGGCCCAACGCTGGCCGATCTCTCCCGCCCAGTCGGCACCTAGTGCGAAGGAGTGATCTGGACTGAACCGGAAGGCGTTGCCGGCGAAGGCCTGTGGCCGCCCGGTCTTGTCCCGGTCGTCGAAGCGTGCGCGGGAGTAGGCATAGTTGCCGAACAGCCTGAGATCTTCGGTGGGTGCGAAGGCGAACTGGGTTTCCAGGCCTATGGCATCAGCGAGACCGGTCGTCACGATCCGGAATGATCCGCCTTCGAAGATCATGCTCTGGAAGTTCTCGTAGGTGTAGTGGTAGACGGACCCGTCCAGTTGAACCCTGCCGCCGGCCAGCGTGGTGGCCGCGCCCACCTCGTAGCTGTCGACGGTTTCCGCCGGGGTGATTTCGAAACCGCGAAAGATCGCGTTATCAGCCTCCAGACCGATCACCTCCGGGCGGCGCCCCCGTGCGGCGCTGGCCCAGAGGTTCAGCTTCGACGTCGGGGACCAGCGCAGTGCCGTTCGCCAGGTGAAGCCGTCGAAGTCTTGGCTTCGCTTCTCCTCCGCAAACCCCGTATCGATCAAGAGCAGCGTCTGCGAGGGGATGCCGTTGTTCAGGATGCCCAGCGCTCCGATACTGCTCGGCACGTCCACGGCACCGGCTCGCACGGCGCGGGACTTTTCTTCTCGGCTCCAGCGGCCGTCGACCAAGAGATGCAGCCGTGGCCTCAGCTGGATCGCGATCTCGGCGAAGAGATCGAAGCCATCGTTTTGGACCACCTCCCGGGCCTGCTCGACGAAGAACGAGTTTGCGTCATCAAGCGGCGGGCTGTTGATGACGGGGGTCAGGTTGTCCGGCTCTCCCGACCGGAGAATCGGCCCGATGGACGGATCGTCCGAATCGAAGAGATCGCTGATCAGGAACAGGAGCTGGCGTTCGTCATATTCCAGGTCGAAACCTTCCGTGGGCTCTTCGGAGAGAAAACTCGCGCCGATAAATCCGGAGAAACGGTCGGGGCCATCGAAAATGGCCCGCACTTCCTGGCTCCACTGATCGCCGTCCCGGAAACCGATGGCGGAGAAGAAATCGAATGCGGTGCCGTCTTCGTCGGTGAACCAGGTCGACTCGTAGCTGCGGATTCCCGATATCGACTCCAGCCGCCATTGCGGCGACAACTGCCAGTGGGCCAGGAGGCTGACGTCGTAGAGTTTCCGCGGGGAGATGAAGTCACGGGGCTCCGAGCCCGGACCAAACGGACCCATGGACGCGACGCCGCCCAGGGCGCGATCTCCGTTGACCGCAGGCAACACGGAGTTTTCCGGCGAACCGGCCACCTCGTCGTCCTTCTGGTAGTTGGCGATCAGGTCGAAGCGCAGCGTGTCACTCGGCTCGTAGGTCAGCACGCCGCGCAGTGCGATCCGGTCGACGGCATAGGGATCCAGGCCCTCGGTATTGCGCAGGTAACCGTCGCGTTGCTTGTAGACGCCGGCAAGCCGCCCATAGAACCGGTCTTCGATGAGCGGGGCATTGGCCATGCCACCGATCTCGAAAAAACCAAGGTCACCGCCGGAGGCATGAAATTCGGCCTCCCGCCGGTTGACCGCCTTGTTCTGGATGATCTGGATGGCGCCGACCTCGGCACTACGCCCGAACAGTGCACCCTGGGGCCCCTTGAGCACCTCCACGCGCTCGATGTCGAATAGTTCCACCACGGCCCCGGGGCCACGCGAGATCGACAGCCCGTCCTGGTAGACGGAAATCCGCGGATCCGTCTGTGCCGTGCCCGTATTGAGCGTGGAATGGATACCGCGGATGGTGAGAACCGACGTCTGAATCGCCGGCGAATGGGCCTGGAAGCCCGGCGTCAGTGGCGCTACACCGATGAAGGTCTCGAGATTCGCCTGCTCCAGGAACTTGCCCGAATGGGCGGTGATGCTGATGGGGACGTCCTGGATGCGCTCGGGTCGTTTCTGGGCGGTGACGTAGATGATCTCGATCACCGGTTTCTCTTCGTCGCTTTGCGCAGCGCTACCAGGCGGTAGACGCTCACTCTGGCCCGGCTGTGCTGCGAGCACAGCATTCCAGAGCAGCAGTGCGACCAGATTCACCGAGACCCTCGGATCTTTGGACCCTGCGGGCAAAGTATCATGCAGGTGGTTGCCCTACCACATCGGAGCGGTGGGGCGTGAGAAGCGTGCGGCGTCCGTCACTCCGCTGATGCTCGATCCGAGCTAATCCGACACTTCGGATACCGGTGGCAGTCCCTCGCGCTCCATCCTCAGGATCTCGTCGCGGTATTGCATGTGATGGGCTCGGATGCGGTCCATGAGTGCGACATACTCGGGGTGTTCGAGAACCGGGCCGAGAATCCTGGCGCGGTCAAGCGTTTTGGCCATGAGCCACGGCTCCGGCACCCAAAACCAGAGATGCCCATTGTCGACCGCGGTCTTGGCCACACCGATTGCGCGCCGCGTTTCTCCCAGCACTGCAAAGCACATCATGTCGTAGGCCCAGTAGCGGCTTCGGATTCGGGACGGATGTGAGCCGAGAAACGCCCAGCCCGCCTTACAGGCCTGTTGGGCCTGGTCACCGAGTTGCGCGTCCATTCGGAAATGTGCGAGTAGCGGAAGAATGCGGATGTTGAGCCAATCGACCTTTGGCTCCGCGCCCAAAAGCTCCGGAAAGAACTGCCTGAGCAACTCCATGCCGCGGTCGGGACGATCAACCTGAACCGAGCTGAAGATGGCTGCAAACGCCCAGAGGGGATGTTCGGATTGATCGGCCAAACCAACGGCAATGCGATGTTGTGCCTGGTCGTTTCCCAGCAGGCTCGCGGCCATCCACTCACTGACCCGATCGGACCATTCGGTGCCTTCCGCCGAAAGTACCAGGTCGGCCGCCTTTTCGGGCATTCCGAGGGACCACCAGATGATTGCCGTGATGTAAGCTTCCCTGTAGACGTTGTTGATGCGGCGAGCGCGCTCGGCGAAGGCGTACATGAGGTCTGTCTTGAAGCCCCCCCGCATTGCGCCTTCGAAGAGGAGCCGTCGTATCCAGACTTCGGCATAATCCGGGTGCAGGCGCGAAAGCTGTCGATAGCCGGCCAGTTGGTTTTCATAACGACCGTAGACGAAGTGAATGTCCGCGCGTCCGAGCCGAACCCGCCGCGCCAGGGGATCGATCTCCAGGGCACGATCATAGAGACTCAATACCCCTTCGAAGGTATCGCTCTGGCGAACCGCCCGGATGAACCCCAGAGTGGACAGGGCTTCGACCGATTCTGGATCCAGCTCGACAGCCAACTCGGCTTCGCGTTCCGCGGCCTCCAGCTCATCGCGGGGGATCAGGTAGTTCTCGAACAGGGCATCGGCCGGCCCGCCCGGATAGGTGGCGCCGGTGTCATTGATGATCTTGTAGGCGAGCAGTTGGGCATGGGCAGATCGCACCTCGGAGGAATCCGGTGCGATCTCCACTGCCCGCTCCAGCGACTTCTTGCTTTCCGTGTAGAACGTCTTCCATGGCGTGTGAGCAGCTTGCGTATGCAGGTCCCGCTGCACCCGGAACATGGCTGCGATGGCCTTCGCGTTATCGGGCTCACTGCGCAGGATTTCCTCCAGGAGGCGTTCGGCCTCCAGCAAATCCGACGGGTTGCCCGACCGGATCCGCCCCCGCGCAACCAGGTACATCTGCTGCAGCCCCGGATCGCCGGTCGAGCGTTCCGTGAGCGTGACCGCGCCCACCAGCAGCTCTTCGTGCAGTGCGGAAACCACGCTGCGCGCAATCTCCTCCTGAACCGCGAAGATGTCCGCCAGCTGCCGATCGTAGGACTCCGCCCATAGCGGAAAGCCGTCCTCGATCTTGATCAGCTGGGTGGTGATGCGCAGCTGATCGCCTGCGCGGCGCACCGAGCCGGTGAGCACGTTGGACACGCCCAGCGCCTCGCCGATGGTCTGCAAGGTCGCCTCCCGGTCCCTGTAATAGAAGCTGGACGTACGGCCGGCGACCTTCATCCCCGGAACGCCCGCCAGGGCGCTGAGCAGTTCTTCCGTCAAACCATCTGCAAAATACCTGTCATCCTTGGCATCGGACAGGGACTCGAAGGGCAACACCACCAGTGAGGGTTCGGTTGCCGGAGCCGGCTCATCGACCTGAGCCATCGGCTCTGCGCCGGGGTCGTCGGTCCTCATGCTGCCCAGCACGATCCAGGCCGTGACCCCGGACACCAGCGCCACCCCGCCCAGCACGGCAATGAATGCCTGTTTGCTGCGCCCGATGCCCACCCGGCGGATGCCGCCCGGGCCCAGGTCGTACAACCAGGCCAGAAAAACCACCACCGGAAAACCCAGCACGAATGCCGTCACCAGCGCCTTCTGCACCCAGTCCGGCCAGTCGTAGGTGGCTGCGACCATGGCGCCGGCTTCGGTGATCAGCCAGGCCGAGGCCCCGTAGATGGCCGCCGTGCGCACCACCCGGCGCTGGCTCGCTTCTCGAACCCAGGCCGTCGGCGTACGGCTTTCACCAACGGTGGTTTCGAAATTTCCGCTGGAGACCCGGTCGATCGCCTCGACCAGGGCCTTCGCATCCTGGAACCGATCGGCGGGGTTCTTCGCCAGCAGCCGGTCCATCAGCGGCTGGTAGCGGGAAAGAGCCTCCGGGAGCCTCGGCACCGGATCCTCCAGGTGTGCCCGGCTGATGGCCACCGGCGTGTTGCCCCTGAAGGGCACTTTCCCGGTCAGCATCTCGTAGAGCACGATGCCCAGGGAATACAGATCGCTGCGGTTGTCCATGGGCGTGTCCCCGGCATGCTCCGGGCTCATGTAGGCCGGGGTACCCGAACGCAGACCCAGGGCGGTCAAGGTGCTGACGGTCTCCGTTTCCTTGGCAATCCCGAAATCCGCCAGCACCGGGTGGCCGCGTT
>JAWVZU010000044.1:0-18035 GCA_033722075.1 Lysobacterales bacterium | reverse complement strand
TGCTGGGGCGGGTGCGGGCGGTACCGCAGCCGCGGGATTCTAATGGGGGTGCGGGGCCTGTCCAACAACCCCGCCGGGACTGGTCGGGGCTCAGGCCGCCTGGCTCTCACCCCGGTTCATGAGCTCGACGAAGCGGTCGAACAGGCCGCGCACGTCGTGCGGTCCCGGACTGGCTTCCGGGTGCCCCTGGAAGCCGAAGGCCGGCGCATCGCTGAAGCGGATGCCCTGCAGGCTGCCGTCGAAGAGCGACCGGTGGGTTGCCTCGACCGATTTCGGCAGCGACTCCTCATCCACCGCAAAACCGTGGTTCTGGCTGGTGATCAGGACCCGGCCCGTTTCCAGTTCCACGACCGGATGGTTGGCGCCGTGGTGGCCGAACTTCATCTTGATACTGCGCGCACCGGCGGCGAGGCCGAGGAGCTGGTGTCCGAGACAGATCCCGAACTGCGGGACCTTCCGTTCGAGCAGCTGGCGGATATTGGCAATCGCATAGTCGCAGGGTTCCGGATCGCCGGGCCCATTGGAGTGGAATACGCCGTCCGGATCGAGCTTCAGCACCTCCTCCACCGGCGTGGTCGCCGGGACTACGGTTACGCGGCAGCCGCGCTCGGACAACAGGCGCAGAATGTTGCGCTTGCAGCCGTAGTCGTAGGCCACGACCTGCAGGTCGGCCTTGCCGGGGTGAAAGCGCTGGCCGTCCAGGTCATAGGTTCCGCCGTCGTTCCACTCGTAGCGTTCCGCCGTACTCACTTCCCGCGCCAGGTCCATTCCCTTCAGGCCCGGAAACCCGCGGGCGGCCTCGATCGCTGCGTCGACGTCGAGCTCTTCTCCGGCAACGATGGCACCGTTCTGGGCCCCTTTCTCGCGGAGAATCCGGGTCAGTTTACGCGTGTCGATGTCGGCGATGCCGACGATGCCATTGCGGCTCAGGAATTCGCCGAGGGTTTCCTCCTTGCGCCAGTTGCTGGCAAGGCTCGGGAGGTCCCGGATGATCAATCCGCCGGCCATCGGCTGCGCCGCTTCCATGTCGACTTCGTTGCAGCCCGTATTGCCGATATGCGGATAGGTCAGGGTGACCAGTTGTCGGGCGTAGGAAGGATCGGTCAGGATCTCCTGGTAGCCGGTCATCGCCGTATTGAACACGACTTCACCAACGGTCATGCCGTCGGCACCGATCGCTTTTCCGCGGAAGATCGTGCCGTCTTCCAGCGCCAGCAGGGCAGGGGTCATGGATTGCATCGTCACCTGGTCGGTGTGAAATAGGTGGAGCGGATTCTATCGGCCCCATCAGAAGGCTTCAAATGGCCGGTGGCGTCGCCTGCGGCGCTGGAGGGGTCTATCCGCCTCCGACGATCCGGCACAACTGTCCGGTCAGGATCGCCAGGTAGTTCCCCAGGGCGTATCCGATGAGGGCCATCAAAATGGACACGGGGACCAGGCTTTCCCTGTGGTACGCAGCGACGACCGGGGCGGATGCCGCACCGCCGACGTTTGCGGCCGAGGCGATGGCCGCACTGTGGACGTCGACCTTGAGAAACCAGGCCCCGGCGAGAATGAAGGCCCCGTGGATGGCAATCCAGATGAAGGCGCCGGCGACGAAAGCGGGCGCCTGCGCCAGCCCGGAAAGCTCGGCCCGGGCGCCCATGCTGGCGACGAACACGTAGATGATGGCCGTGGCCACGGCGCGGCCGCCTGGAATGCGCCGCAGCGGCGTGATCGACAGGACCAGCGCAAAGGTGGTCACCAGGAGGATATTCCAGGTCGAAGTGGACAGGATGGGCTGAAGCTCGGGCAGTGCCTCGGCCAGCCTCGCGGCAAACCAGGTGACCGCCAGGGCAACCACGCCCAGGAAAAGGTAATCCTGGAAAACGTTGGGCCGTTCCTCCAGGTTCTCGGCAGCCGCGGCCTCTTCCATCATGCGCACCCGGTCCTCCGGCACGCCTGCCCATTTGTTGAACTTGTCGGCGAAGGCCTTCGAGCCGAGCAATATCGGCAGCCACACGATATAGACCAGATTGTCGGCAATGACGGCCAGGCCGAATTCTTCGGGCGGCGTCCCTAGGGCCTCGGCTGCTGCGGCCATGTTGCCGGTGCCGCCGATCCAGCTGCCCGTCAGGGCGCCATAGCCGGTCCAGGCGTTCTCCGACAGCCACGGTGAGACGATGGCAAAGGAAACGACGCCTCCGACGACGATGCCTGCGGTGCCGAGGAGCATGACCAGCACGCCCTTGCCCATGACCCGGACGGCGGCCGGGACGTTGACGTACATCAGCATGAGCACGATGAAGACCGGCAGGGCATAGGCCCGCAGACCGGAGTAGGCCGCCGACGAGCTGGGCAGCACAGGATCGAGACCGCCCAGGATATCCAGGTTGCCCAGGACCACGGGCGTAGCGTAGATCCAGATCAGCGGCGGGAAGAAATTGAACAGTTTCCACTCGGTCCACTTCTCCAGGTAGAAGTAGAACGCGCAGATGGCAAACAGGACAGTGGTTACGCCCAGGGGGGACGTAATCAGGGCGGTGGACTCCTCCATCAGGAGAGTTCCGCCATGCCGAGAATGTTGTAGCCCGAGTCGACGTAGGTGATTTCGCCGGTGATCCCGCCGGCGAGATCGGAGCAGAGGAAGGCGGCCGCGTTGCCGACGTCCTCGGTCGTCACCGTCCGACGAAGCGGCGCCCGGGTTTCCACGTGATCCAGCATCTTCCGGAAATTGGCAATCCCGGCCGCAGCCAGGGTCTTGATGGGCCCGGCGGAAATGCCGTTCACGCGTATTCCTTCGGGGCCCAGGCTCTGGGCCAGATAGCGCACGTTGGCCTCGAGGCTGGCCTTGGCGAGTCCCATGACGTTGTAGAAGGGCATGGCGCGAACCGCGCCCAGGTAGGTCAGGGTCAACAGGGCGCCACCGTCCTTCATCAGCGGTCTGGCGCCCTTGGCCAGCGCGGAGAAGCTGTAGGAACTGATGTCATGGGCGATCTGGAAACCTTCCCGGTTCACCGCATCGACGAATTGTCCCTCGAGTTGGTCACGGGGGGCAAAACCCACGGCGTGAACCACGATGTCCAGGCTGCCCCAGTGCTCGGTGATCCCCTCGAATACGGCGTCGATCTGCTCGTCGTAGGCCACGTCACAGGGCATGACAAGGCCGGATCCGGTTTGCTCGGCAATCTTGTCGACCCGCGACTTGAGCTTCTCGGTCTGGTAGGTGAAGGCCAGCTCTGCACCTTCCCGATGCATGGCTTCGGCAATGCCCCAGGCAATGGAGCGAGGGCTGGCGACGCCAACGATCAGTGCTTTCTTACCGGCGAGGAATCCCATCGATGAACCCATTTGTGCGCTCTCAAGAGGGCCCGAGGATACAGCAACTCCTCACTGGCGCTCCAGCGCCGATTGGCGAACCGCGTCGATTTCGCGCATGGCCCGCTCGAAGCGTTCGCGAAGCGCGGCGGCCGAGTCCGGATCCAGCGGCGCACATTCGTACCAGCGGGATTCGAGTTCCGCACTTTCATCTTCCAGTGACTGCGTATCGTCGCCGCTCATGCGCCGGGAAAGCCGGGCCACCTGATAGTCCATGCGCTGCTGGCGGAATGCCTTCGGTGACTCGATGCCGGCCAGGAACTCGGCCGCCACACACAGTTCTTCGCCGGTCTGTCGGTTTTCCTCGGCCAGGCGATCCAGATCGCCGGGCGGATCGTCGAAGGCGGCGGTGACCCGATCGGCCAGCGGGCGCGGCAGTTCGCGGCCTTCCGTCAGCGCCTCCACGTCGGTGCGCAATTTCTCGAGCGCCACGTCCTCATCGAACCAGCGCGCCTCCGCGGCCAGGCACAATGCGGTGATCTCCCGCAGGGCCTGCCGCTCGGCGAGTTCGCGATTCACCAGTGCTTGTTCGACGTCCGCTTCGATGGCCTCGAACAGGTCCTGGGCGATGCGCTCGCGCTTGCGATCGTGCAGTGCCTGGCGCCGCCACTGATCCTGCAGGCGGTTCAGGTCGGCCCGGGCATCTTCCGGCGCTCTGGCGGCCTTGCGTCGGGTCTCCTTGAGCTCGTCCAGGAGGTCATCGGCGGCATCGAGGCGGGCTTTTTCCTCGGCCTTTTCTTCGGCGCGCTGTTCGGAGAGACGATCGAACACCTGATCGCAGGCCGCGCGGAAGCGTTTCCAGAGCCGTTGTTCGCGACCGCGTCGGGTCAGCCCGGCGTCGCGCCAGCGGCCCTGGGCATCCTTGGCCGCATTGATGGCGGCGTCGAGATCGGCATTGGGGTCCAGCGCTTCCACTTCCTCGATGAGGCGTTCCTTGCGGCGTTCTACAATCTTATAATGCTCCCCGCGCCGGTCATCCCGGGCCGGGGCGCCTTCGCGACGGCGCCGGGACATGGCCCCACGGCGCTTGGGCGGAATGTCCGGGAGGCGCCGCAGCCCGCCACGACCCTGACCAACGAGCTTTTCGAGGTCCTTCCATTCCAGGTCGTCGCTGTTCTCGACCGCCGCCTCGATGCGCTCGGCCAGGGCCTTGAGTTCTTCGTAGTGGTTCTTGCGGACCTCGTCGCGCTTCTCGAAAAACCCCTTGGCGGGTTTGAAAGCCCGGTCGCAGGCTGCCTGGAACCGCCGGTAGAGTCCGGGGGCGGGCAGCTTCTTGGGATTGTCCCCGGGGAGCTTCTCGCTCTCGTTCAGCTCCCGCCATTGGCTGCGCAGCGACTTGATCTTTGCAATCACCGCGTCCGGGTGCAGCCCGGATTCGGGGAGGGCTTCGGCTTCCTCGCACAAGTTCTTGCGGATCTTGTTGTTCGCCCAGTGTTGCCAGTCGCGCAGCTCATGCAGGCGACCGCGGGCCGTATGCAGCCGCGTTTTGAACTCCGTCGAGGAGACGGATGGATGGTGCCCGATGAGGTCGAGCAGGTCGTTGATCCGCTGCTGCGCCTTTGCGGCCTGGGCCAGGTCGCCGTCATCGAGTCGCTCCTCGAGCCGGGCCACAGCAGCGTCGATTTCGTTCAGCGCCGTTTCCCGGGCCTCCTCCCGTTTCGCCTGTGCTTCGCGGAGCTGCTCCAGGGCCGCATTGAACCGTTCGCGCACCGCTTCCTCGTTCGGTGACGGCCGCTCGACCTGCTTCCAGGCCTTGCGCCAGCGCTCTTCCAGTCCGGCAATCTTGCGTGGACTCGTTCGCTCTCCGTCCAGTGCCTCGCACTCCCGGCACAGCGCCAGCAGGCCCGGCTTGACCGGCTGCTCGGCGAGGAGCTTCTCCTGCACCTGTGAGAGCCGCTCCATTGCGGCGTCGACGCGGCGCAAGGCGTCCTCGCCCAGTTCCTTTCCTACCGGATCACGCAGACCTTCGAGACGATTCCGGGTTGGTTCGATGAGCCGCAGGCTTGGCTCATCGAGCAGCTCGTTGGCTTCCTTGATCGCGGCGTCGAACTCGCTGCGCAGGGCGCGCAGTTCCGGTGTCTCGCCGGAGTCGCTCTCGTCCTTCGCCTCCAGCGTCCGGCGGATGATATGGCAAGCCCCGTCAAAGCGCCGCTGCAGCGGTTGCCGGAGCGCTTCGGGATGGTCCGCCCAGGCCGTCTCCAGCGCCGTCAGCCGCTTGGCCTTCTCCTCCGGCGGGGCGCCGGACCGGGAAAGTGCTTCCGCCTCTTCGCAGAGCGCCGTGATGCTCTCCCGGGAAAGCTGACCGCCGGCGTCGCTGTCGCGTTCGAGCCGTGCCAGCGCCGCACGGTGCAGGGACTTGTCCCGCTTTCGAACCGCTTCGGCTACCCGCTCCAGGGTCGATGATTGTTCGATGCGCTCCAGCGCTTGTCGGCGCAGCTCGCCATCGGGATCTTCGATGGCAATGTCGCCCAGCAGGCCCTGGCGCCTGACCTTGGCTACTGCCGCACGGCGCACTTCCACGGGCTCAGCATGCCGCGCGAGGTGTTCAATGAGATCATCGTCGTCGAGCCGCGGAACCAGTTCGAGGCGCTGCTCCAGGTCGAGGGCGACGCTGCCGGTGCCGGTCAGCAATTCCCGGTAACCGCGGTAGGCCGCATCCCGAACGGCCGCGTCGTCATCCTCCGCGGCGATCCGCATGAGGTGATAGAGATCGTGGATGCGTCGAACCGCCTGCAGCCTCACCCGGGGGGAGGGATCGGAGCGGGCAATATCCGGCAGCGCCTCCACGAGCCGCGGATCCTCCTCGTGGGCGACCGACCGTTCCCGGACGCGCGCATCCTTGTGCTGCCACTTGGGCTTGAACAGGAGTTCCTTGAGCTTTGCCATACCCCGCTGTCTCGTTTCAGGCGGCGACGGGTGTCCGCACCGCGAAATGGGCCTGGATGAGGCCGATCTGATCGGCTGCAGTCGCGACCGTCATCAACCGTCGACGGAGTGCTTCGCCGCCGGGCTGGTCCTTCAGATACCACCCGATGTGCTTGCGGGCCACGCGCACGCCCTGAGTCTCGCCGTAAAAGCGGTGGAGACGCTGGAGATGATCGACCAGGACCTCGGCAACTTCCCGACCATCCGGCGCGGGCCACTCCCTTGCCGTCTCAAGATAGTACGCGATCTGTTTGAAAATCCAAGGGTTTCCCTGGGCTGCGCGGGCAATCATGAGACCGTCGGCCCCGGTGTTCTGCAGCACCGCACCAGCTTTGGGGCCACTGTCGATGTCGCCGTTTGCAATGACCGGGATGGACAGGTTGGCCTTGATTTCGGCGATGGTCGCGTATTCGGCGTTGCCGCGATAGGCATCCGCGCGGGTTCGCCCGTGGACCGTCAGCATGCGGATGCCTGCTGCCTCGGCGATGCGTGCGATCCGGAGTCCGTTGCGATTATCCGGATCGGGTCCGGTGCGAATCTTGAGCGTGACCGGCACTTCCACCGCGGCCACGACCGCATCGAGAATGCGCCCCACCAGGGATTCGTCGGTCAGAAGGGCTGAACCGGCCGCCCGGCGGCACACCTTCTTCGCCGGGCAGCCCATGTTGATGTCAATCAGCTCAGCGCCGTGGTCGACGTTGATGCGTGCCGCTTCGGCCAGCATGGCGGGTTCGCTGCCGGCGATCTGCACGGCAATCGGTCCGGGCTCGCCACGGTGGTCCATGCGCAACCGGGATTTGCGCGTCTCCCAGAGTCGCTTGTCCGCAGTGAGCATTTCGGAAACGGCCAGGCCGGCGCCCTGGTTTCGACACAGGGTGCGAAACGGTCGGTCGGTTACGCCCGCCATGGGCGCTGCGATCAGCCTGTTGGCGAGGCAGACCTTGCCGAGGGAAAGGGGCTGGAGCGCGATCGAGGTCATGAGAGGCGTTCGACGATGCGCAGTCCGGCGATCCATGTGCCGGCGATGGATCCGAGGTTGGAGAACACCATGACGAGCAGGGTTCGGGATACGCGGTTCTTCCACCACCCGCGCCACTCCACCACGTCGTCGCGCAACCGGCTGAAGTCCCCCACCGTGGGCTTTCGGAGCCAGATTTCCACGCAGGCCGTCGCCATCCCGGCGGCGACGGTCGGATTCAGGGAGGTCAGGGGCGCGGCCAGGAAACCGCTTGCCACGGTCAGCGGATGCCCGCCGGCGGCTGCGGCACCGAGCGCGGCCAGGCTCCCGTTGATGAGAACCCAGGTGGCGACCAGTTCCCAGCCGAGTTCGGGACTGCGCGCGAATCCGATGGCAAATCCGGTCAGTACGGCGAGGGTGATCAGCCACGGCAGGGCCCGCAGCAGGTAGCCCCGGGGTGGCACCGCATTCAAACGCCGTTGCTGCTCGTCAGGCTCGTCCGTATCCCCTTCGAGGTGTTTCACGATGCCTTTGAGGTGGCCCGCGCCGACGACGGCCAGGACATTTCGGTGCCCCTGTTCCGCCGCGGCCTCGCGCAGCGAGGAGGCCATGAACTCGTCGCGCTCTGCGATCAGCGCGCCGTAGAGGGACTCGGATTGCTGGGCGAATTCGGCAAATGTTGCCTCCAGCATGTCCCCCTCCTTCAGCTTCTCGATGTCCTCCTCGGTGATTTCCTCGGTACTGAACAGGCTGAAGACCATGCCGCCGAAGAGCGAGAGCTTCTCCCAGAAACTCACCTGGCGGAATACGCGCTTGAAGGTAATCCCGACGTCGCGGTCGATGAGGACGTGGGGCAGGCCCTTGGCATCCGCCTGATCGAGCGCAGCCTTCATCTCGGCCCCCGGCTCGATGCCGAACTGCTCGGCCAGCCGACGCTGATAGGCGCCCAGCGCCAGATTTGCGGCGACCAGCCCGCCCTTGCCCTGGCGGATGATCTGAAACAGGTCCAGCTGCTTCCAGGCGTCGGGATTGGTCATGGCCGCATGCCGTGCGCCGCACAACTCCACGGCCACCGCGTCGAAGTCGCTGTCTTCCAGCAGCGCGTGGACCGCTTCCGCCGAGCGCCGCGAAACGTGGGCCGTACCCAGGAGGGTATATTTCACGCCGTCGCGCTCGACGATGCGAACAGGCTGGTCGATCGCGCCGGCAGTGGCCTCGTTCACCGGCGGAATCTCTGTTGCAGGTCGCCGTAGGCATCGATCCTGCGATCCCGGAGAAAGGGCCAGATCTGCCGCACGGACTCGGTGCGCCGAAGATCCACGGTGGCGGTGAGCACGCAGTCTTCGTCGTCGGGCGCCTCGGCGAGCACCTCGCCCTGGGGTCCCGCGATGAAACTGTGCCCCCAGAAGATCTGCCCGGGGCCTTGCCCGGTGGGGTCTGCTTCGTGGCCGACCCGATTGCAGGCAAGGACCGGCAACCCGTTGGCCACCGCATGGCTACGCTGGATCGTACGCCAGGCATCCAGCTGGCGCTGCCGCTCGTCGGATGTGTCGTTCGGGTCCCAGCCGATGGCGGTCGGATAGATCAGGACCTGTGCGCCGGCCAGGGCCATCAGGCGCGCGGCCTCGGGATACCACTGATCCCAACAGACGAGGACGCCAAGCCGCCCGGCCGAGGTATCGATCGGCCGGAAATCGCCGTCTCCGGGGGTGAAGTAGAACTTTTCGTGGTAGCCCGGATCCTCCGGGATATGCATCTTGCGATAATGCCCGGCCATTTCCCCGTTCCGGTCCAGCACCAGGGCCGTGTTGTGATAGACGCCCGCGGCGCGTCTCTCGAAGATCGACCCGACGATGACCATGCCGTGCGTGCGGGCGGCGTCGCCCAGGAACTCGGCGGTCGGGCCGTCCAGCGGCTCGGCTCGTGCGAAATTGGCCGGGTCATGGGTCTGACAGAAATAGGGCCCGTTATGGAGTTCCTGCAACACCACGAGATGGCATTCCTGCTCTGCCGCCGACGCCAGGGCGGACTTCAGGTGGTCAAAGGTCTGTTCCCGTCCGCCGTACTGGCGATGCTGGACGAGGGCGATTCTGAATTGATCGGAGTCCATGCTGATCCTTGCTGCCTGCCATGCGGACTCTACCGCAATTTATGCCCGAACGAGCCCGCGGGAAGCTGCATGGTGGCGCAATGCAGGCTGCCACCCTGGGTGATCAGGGCTCGACAGTCGACGCCGACCACTTCGCGATCCGGGAAGGCGGTGGCCAGAGCGGCTGCCGCGGATTCGTCCGCCTGGTCTGCATAGGTGGGCATCAGGATCGCCCCGTTCAAGATCAGGAAGTTCGCATAGCCCGCGGGCAGGCGCTCGCCGGAGGCATCCAGCTTGGCTCCGGGAAGTGGCAGCGGGACGAGACGGTAGGATCGATCGCCGGGCGTGCACAAGGCACCGAGTTGTTCGGCCATGAGCCGCAGCGGTCCAAAGTGGACGTCGCCCGGATCGTCGCAGGCCTGGTATACGATCGTTTCCGGATCCGCAAAGCGTGCCAGGGTGTCGATGTGCCCATCGGTGTCGTCGCCCGCGAGATACCCATGATCCAGCCAGAGTACACGGACTGCGCCAAGCGACTCGCGAAGCAGGTTCTCGAGTTCTTCCAGGGACCGGTGCGGATGACGCGCCCGCAGACAGCCACTGGTCGTCAGGATCGTTCCGTCCCCCGCCGATTCGATGGCGCCCCCTTCCAGCACATAGTCGAAGCGCTGCAGGGGGAGGTGGGAAAACCGGCTGAATCCGTGCAGCCGCCCGACCAGCCGGTCGTCCTGTTGATGGGGGAACTTGCCGCCCCAGGCATCGAAGCGGAAATCACACCAGGCCGGTTGCGAGTCGCGCAGAACCGTGATCGGCCCGGAATCACGCACCCAGGTGTCGTCGTAGGGGACCTGCAGGAATTCGATCGGGTGGGAGGACGCCTGGAGCCGGCTTCGGGCCCGCTCTTCGACGGTCTCGTCGGCGACCAGCAACACCACCGGCTCGAATCGGGCGATGGCGCCGATCAGGTCGGCGTAGCAGTCTTCCGCTTCAGCGAGGTGCGAGCGCCAGTCCGTGTGGTCGGCCGGCCAGGCCGCCAGAACCCCGTCCTGCGGCGCCCACTCCCCGGGCAGGGTGGTCAGGAAACGTCCTCCCCGCCCACCTGGCGCCGGAGGACCGAGTGAATGACCGTGCTGTGTTCGAAATAGACCGAGAAGTCGCCGTAGTCCCAGCGCGTGATGGGGGGCTCACCTACCGGCGGCGTGCGTGAAACCGGGGCTCCATAGCGCGCTTCCACGTCCTCCATGAGCATCCCCGTGTCGGGCACCTGGGCGCCTTGGGCGCTGCGGACCTTCTCGATCAGCAGCCGATCGCCGGTGCGGGCCCGGTCGTCCTGCGCGAAAGCCGTACCGGACAGCAGCAGGACTGCCAGCAGTATCCATTTCATTTCCTTCTCCTAAGCGTTTTACACCCGGGCGCCAAGCATAGCCGATCGGATCGGCCAAACCATGATCGAGCGCACAATCCTTCCGCAACCATTCTACACCGGAAGGCATCCGACCTGATCAGGCAAAGTCATTTGGCGGTCCTGTCAACCGAAGCGTTACCCTTGCGTTGGATGCAGGGAACGACGCGAAGGGAACAGACCATGCCGAGCGGACACCGGACCTTCAGCAATGTGCAGCTTTCTGCGCTGGACCCGTCACGGTTCACGCCGGCCCCGCTGCATGCCAAGGCAGAGGATGCGGACCCTTTCATGGTCCATCTATTGAACCGAACGACCTTCGGCTATCGCGAGGAAGAGCTGGCCGCCGCTTCCGCGCTGGGGGCGGAAGCCTGGCTGGAGCGGCAGCTTCAGGGATCGGCGCTGGATGACGGTGGGTTGGACGCGATGCTTGCGGCGGCCCTTCCCACCTTGGGCATGACATACCGCGAGCTGTTCGCCACGCAACAGCGCAACGATGCCGGCGAGCCCGAGGCCAACCCGGCGGGCGAGCTGATCGCGGCGACGCTGCTCCGCCAGCTCTACAGCCCGCGGCAGCTCCACGAGGTCATGGTCGAATTCTGGACCAACCACTTCAACGTCTTTCTCCTCGATGGCCCGGTGCGGGTCCTCAAGACCGTCGACGACCGGGACCATATCCGACCGTATGCGCTGGGACGGTTCCGTGACCTGCTGCACGCCAATGCCGCCAGCCCGGCCATGCTGTACTACCTGGACAACTACTCGAATACCCGCGAAGGGCCCAATGAGAACTATGCGCGGGAGCTGCTCGAGCTCCACACGCTAGGCGTCGACGGCGGCTATGGCGAACATGACGTCAAGGAGATCGCGCGCTGTTTCACCGGGTGGGGGCTCAACCCGCGTCACCCGGATGTGTTCGTTTTCGACCCGGTAGCCCATGACTGGGGAGAAAAATACGTCCTGGAGACGGTGATTCCGGCAAATCGAGGCATAGAAGACGGGCGCATGGTGCTGGACCTGCTGGCCGACCATCCGTCCACCGCGCGCTTTCTCGCGCGCAAGTTGTGCCGCCGCTTCATCGCCGACGAACCACCGGAGTCGGCAGTGGACAAGGTTGCAAGGCGCTACACGGAGACCGACGGAGACATCCCCGCCATGCTGCGGACCCTGTTTCTCAGCGACGAGTTCCGGACCTCGGAAGGCGAGAAGTTCAAACGGCCCGCGGAGTTCGTCGGATCGCTGATCCGGCGCCTGCACCTGGAGTTCAGCGGCGACTTCATCGAACCGCTGTTCAGGCGTCTGAGTGCCCTTGGCCAGGTCCCGTTCCTGGCCGTGCCACCGACCGGTTATGCCGACGAGCAGGATGCCTGGCTGTCCACCTCCAGTCTGCTGGAACGCTGGAATCTGGGTTCGGCGCTGGCCTACCGCTCCGGCCGTCGATCGGCCAGCCCGGTTGCCCTGGATCTGCCCGGGCTTGCCGGCCGTCCCGCCACCCACGCCGAACTGGTCGATTCGCTGATCGAGCGCATCCTGCATCGGCCCATCCCGGACCCGGACCGGGAGACACTGATCCAGCTGGCCCGTTCCAGCGGGCCACCGGCGGCCGACCAGACCATTCGCACCGCGTTGGCAGGCGTGCTCGCCCTGCCGGCATTCCAGCAGCGTTGAGCCAGGAGGAAAATCGAGATGCGTCGCAGAGAATTCCTGAAGTCCGGCAGCCTGGCCTTGACGCTCCCGCTGCTTGCGCCCCGACTGGCCTGGTCTGCCGAGGGTCCGACCAATCGAAACGTGCTGGTCTGTCTTTTCCTGCGCGGAGGAGCGGACGGCCTCAATATGGTCGTGCCCTACGCCGAAGACCGCTACTACAGTACTCGCCCGACCCTCGCCATCCCGCCACCGGGCGAGCCGGACGGAGTGCTCGATCTTGATGGTTTCTTCGGGCTACACCCTGGCCTCGGAGCGCTGCAGCCGCTTTATGGCGCGGGCGCCCTGGCGGTGGTTCACGCCGCCGGATCCCCGGACGAGTCCCGGTCCCACTTCGACGCACAGGATTTCATGGAGACGGGCTACCCCGGCAAGGGGCTGGTCTTCGATGGCTGGCTCAATCGGCATCTCCATGGCTTGCCGGAAATAAGCGAGGAGGGGGTATTCGGGGCGGTAGGCCTTGGATCCACCGTTCCCCTTTCATTGCGCGGCGAAGTGCCCGCGATGGGCCTGAATTCGGTGGAGGATTTCGACCTGGCCGTGCCGGTCGCCCGAAAGCAAGCGCTGCGGCAGGCCTTGACCCGTTTTCATGCCGGCACGGACCCGGTGGCCGTTCAGGGACGCCAGGTCTTCGAGGCGATCGATACCCTGGCCGAGGTGAGCGCCGGCGCACCGAGCGAGGTGGACTATCCGCCGGGCCAGTTTGGTCAACAGCTGGCCGGTCTGGCTGCGCTTCTCAAGGCCGACATCGGGGTGGAAGTCGCCTGTGTCGACCTGGGCGGTTGGGACCACCATGATCGGGAGACCGCGCAGCTGTCGCCGCTGCTGACGCAGCTCGGCGAGGGGCTTGCTGCCTTCTACGCCGATCTCGGTGAGAAGACGCAATCGGTGACGGTCGTTGCCATGACCGAGTTCGGCCGTCGTGTGGAGGAAAACGCAAGCGCCGGGACGGACCATGGCCACGCCTCGCTGATGCTCGCCCTGGGTGCGGGCGTCAATGGGGGTCGCGTGTTTGGTTCCTGGCCGGGACTGGGTGTCGCCGACCTGAATCGGGGGGACCTGGAAGTCACTACCGATTTTCGCAGCGTGCTGGGGGAGGCGTTGATCCAGGGCCGCGGTGAAACCGACCTGGAGGCGGTCTTTCCCGGATTCTCCGGCACTACGGCGCCGGGCATTTTCCGGCCGGCATGAAAAAACGCGGCCTGACGGCCGCGTTTCTCGAATTCTGCGCTGGCGCGGTGGCTTACCGCTGACGTGCTTTGAAGCGCGGGTTGCTCTTGCAGATGACAAACAGCTTTCCGCGCCGACGCACCACCTTGCAGTCGCGATGCCGCTGCTTCGCGGACTTCAGTGAAGACAGGACTTTCATGGCGCTCTCCTATAAGCTACAGCCGACCAATATAGCAAATCCCCCGGGCGCACTCAATCTGTTATGATTCCCCGCCTTTTGTGCTTGGAACCACCGTATCAGCATGGAATTCGAAAGTTACGGCAGCTTCTGGAATCACCAGGCTGCAACCCCGGAAGGGGCCCTGGCCGGCGTCGACGGCAGCGCGAGTGAAGAAACGGTTCGGATGACCGGACGCTGGGCTGCTCGGCAGGTCTCCCGGGCGCTGGGACTGGACGGTTCACAGCGGGTACTGGAGCTGGGCTGTGGGGTCGGGCGGATCGGTCGGGAACTGGTCGACAACTGCCGCGCGTGGCACGGAGTGGACATTTCCCAGTCCATGCTGTCGGTTGCCGCGGAGCGGCTGGCCGGTGCCGAAAGTGCAGAATTCTCGCTGCTGAAGCAGACCAGCCTGGCCATGATCGCCGATGAGAGCCTGGATGCCGCCTACTCGGTGGCCGTGCTGTGCCACATCGACAAGGAAGACCTCTATCTTTACCTCGAAGAACTGAACCGGTGCGTCGCCGACGGCGGCCTGATCTATGTGGAAACCTGGAATCTGGCCCACCCCATGGGCTGGCGTCGCTGGGATTTCGAGGTGAATGCCTGGCGCGACGCCGACCAGCAGAAGCGAAAGAACGTTTCGCGGAACCAGTTCTGCGTTCCCGAAGAGTTTCATCTCTACCTGGAAAAGGCCGGCTGGGAGATCGTTCGCTCCTGGTCCGATTCGCCGTGGATCCAGGTGGTGGCCGGAAAAGGGCTCGACGAAGACCGGCTGGCGGCGGAGCGCAGCCGCCTCGATGCCTGTGCGGATGGGGTGGTCTACTCGGCGCGCTTTTCCGAGCTGTTCGGTCGGCTGCTGGATGTGATCTACGGTCTGGCCCAGCCGCAAGCACTGTTCGATGACCTGACGGGCGATGACCCGGAGACGCGCATGTTCCGGGCCTATCTGGTGGCGCTGTGGCGCCAGGGCGAGGCGCACTGGGGACCGCCGCCGGAAAGCGACTAGCTAGGTAGCTAAGCTACTCGGCGGCGAGATAGCCGCGAGCCGTGGGCGTACCGGGGATTCGGAATTCCCGGTTGACCGTGTCGAACAGGCGCAGGCCCTCCGGATCCATGGCATGGCCGCTGAGGCGATAACGGCCCGGCTGTAGCGGCAGTTCGCCGAACTCGACGCAGAACTGGAACCGTCGGGGTGCGATGCGTACCGGGGACGCACCGGCAATTTCGGAGGTGGTGCCGTACACCGGCGCCGAGTGGCCATCCTTGATTCCGAAGGCGACGACCGGTGGACGATCATCGGGCGAGTGAACTTCGAATTCGGCCCGCAGTCGCCGGCCCGCGTCCAGTTCCGCTGCGGTCTCCGAGCGACCGTTCAGGCGCATGTCGACGATGCGATAGAGACCGGCATTGAACTCCATGTCCTGGGATCGCTCCGCCAAGGCGTCGTGGTAGGCCAGGTAGGCGTCCACGACCTGGTCGGTCGGACCGGACTGTTCCATGCGCCCGTCCCGTAGCCAGTAGGCCCGGTGACACAGCCGGCGGACCTGGTCCATGCTGTGGGAGACGACCAGCAGCGTCCCTCCGGAATCGATGTAGCCGTCGATCCAGCGCAGGCATTTGCGCTGAAACGATTCATCTCCAACCGCCAGCACCTCATCCGTGACCAGAAGCTCCGGACGGGTTGCGCTGAGGACGGCAAACCCGAGCCGGACCACCATCCCCGACGAATAGTGCTTGACCGGCTCGTCGATCTGCACACCGAGATCCGCAAAGGCGAGGATGGCGTCCATCCGAGCGCGGATCTGGGCTCCCGACAGGCCCATCAAGGCGCCCGCCAGCTCGACGTTTTCGCGCCCCGTGTATTCGGGATGGAATCCCGCTCCGAGTTCCAGCAGTGCGCCGAGGCGGCCTCGTCGGCGGACCGTTCCGTGGGTTGGGCGCAGCACCCCGCAGAGCACCTTGAGCAGCGTTGATTTGCCCGCCCCGTTCTCGCCGATGATGGCCACCGACTCGCCATAGTGAACTTCCAGGTCGATGTCGGCGAGGACGCGTGTCGCGTACGGGTCCTCCCTGCCGATCAGGGCACGCCACAGCCCGGCGCCGCGATGGCTGCGGCGCCAGGCATCGGGATAGGATTTGCCGACCCCCCGGGCTTCGACCAGCGGTGCGCTCATGGGGTCAGGTGCGACGGATTCAGTCGTCTTCCCTGGGCTTGAACTCGGCAACCAGCCGCGCCTGTACATCGCCGGGGACCGGATCGTAGTGGCTGAATTCCATGGCGTAGCGACCCTGTCCGCCGGTCATCGACTTGAGCTCGGTCTGGTAGTCGGTGAGTTCGCTCAGCGGTACCTGGGCGTTGATGACGATCATCCCACCCTTGAGCGACTCGCTGCCGCTGATCCTTGCTCGCTTGCTCGCGAGGGACCCGGTCGCATCGCCCATGTTGCTGTCCGGCACCGTCACCTGGATCTGCACGATCGGTTCGAGGATCTGCGGCCGGGCCTTGCCGATCGCGTCCAGGAACGCCTTGCGGGCCGCCGCAACAAAGGCCACCTCCTTGGAATCCACCGGGTGGTGCTTGCCGTCGTAGACCGTGACCGCCACATCCTGGAGCGGATAGCCGGCGACAGCCCCCTCGTCGAGGATCTGGCGCACGCCTTTCTCCACCGCGGGGATCAGGCCCGACGGGATTGCACCACCGACGACCTTGTTGTGGAACTCGAAGCCGCTCCCCCGGGCCAGCGGCTCGACACGCAGGAAGACTTCGCCGAACTGGCCGGCTCCTCCGGTCTGCTTCTTGTGGCGATGGTGGCCCTCGGCGGACTTGGTGATGCTCTCGCGATAGGCAATGCGCGGTGGGCGGGTGTCGACTTCCACGCCATAGCGCTTTTCCATCCGCTCGAGGATGATGCGCAGGTGCAGGTCGCCCAGCCCCCTGATGACCGTTTCGTTCAACTCGGCACTGTGTTCCACCTGGAAACAGGGATCCTCCTCGGTGGTCTTGTGCAGGGCCGTTGAGAGCTTCTGCTCGTGACCGCGGCTCTTGGGCTCGACGGCCAGGCCGAACATGGGCTGCGGGAAGTCCAGCGGCTTGAGGTGGTAGTGGTCCTGGTCGTGGGAGTCGTGCAGCACCGCGTCGTAGTGGATGTCCTCCACTTTGGCGACGGCACAGATGTCGCCCGGCACCCCCTGGTCGATTTCGCTGTGCTCCTTGCCCTGCACCTTGAGCAGGTGACTCACCTTGAACGGCTTGCGCCCGTCGCCGATGTAGAGCTGGGTGTCCTTGGTGATGGTGCCCTGGTAAATCCGGAAGATCGCCAGCTTGCCGACGAACGGATCGTTGGTGATCTTGAACACGTGGGCCAGGGCATGCGCATCGGGATCCGGCTTGGCTTCCACTGGCTTTGCCTTGTCACCTTCACCTTTCAGGAAGGGCGGCATGTTGCCTTCCCGCGGGTTGGGCATGAGCTTGACGCACATGTCGAGAAATGACCGGATTCCGGCGCCGGTGCGCGCAGAAACGAAGCAGATCGGCACCAGGTGCCCGGTCCGCAGCGCTTTCTCGAAGGCGTCATGCAGTTCCCCTGACTCGAGCTTGCCCTGTTCCAGGTAGCGCTCCATGAGGTCTTCGTCCATCTCCACCACCTGGTCGGTGATTTCTTCGTGGGCTGCGTTGACGGAAAAGATGTCCGACTCACCGTCGGGATTGAAGAACACGTCGGTGACCTTGGTTCCCCCCTCGGCGGGCAGGTTGATCGGCAGGCACACGTTGCCGAAGGTCTCCCGCAGGTCCCGCACCAGCTGGGTCAGGTCGATTTCCTGGGCGTCGATCTTGTTGATGACCAGGATCCGGCACAGCTTGCGTTCCTTGGCCCGTTCCATCATCCGGATCGTATTGAGTTCGATCCCGGACTGGGCATTGACCACGATGGCGGCGGTTTCGACGGCGCCCGTGGCGGTGAGCGTTGGGCCGCGAAAGTCCGGATAGCCGGGCGTGTCCAGCAGATTGATGTGCGTTCCCTTGTAATCGACGTGGCACACCGACGAATCCAGGGAGTGACCGTGTTCCTTCTCCAGCGGATCGAAGTCCGCGACCGTGTTGCCTTTTTCGACGGCGCCGGCCGTCTGGATCATTTCACCGGCCTGCAGCAGGGCTTCGACGAGCGTCGTTTTGCCGCTGCCGCTATGGCCGACCAACGCGATATTCCGG
>JAWVZU010000043.1:0-18390 GCA_033722075.1 Lysobacterales bacterium | reverse complement strand
GCCACGGCCTCGATCGCGTTCCTCTCGTTCATCGTCTGGGCCCACCACATGTTCACCGTCGGCATGCCGCTCGGTGCGGAACTGTTCTTCATGTACGCCACGATGGTGATTGCAGTGCCCACCGGGGTGAAGGTCTTCAACTGGGTGGCCACCATGTGGAAGGGCTCGATGACCTTTGAGACGCCGATGCTGTTTGCCATCGGCTTCGTGATCCTATTCACGATCGGCGGCTTTTCAGGACTGATGCTGGCCATCGTGCCCGCCGACTTCCAGTATCACGACACCTATTTCGTGGTGGCCCACTTCCACTATGTGCTGGTGACCGGGGCGGTATTCTCGATCATGGCGGCGGTCTACTACTGGCTGCCGAAGTGGACCGGCCGCATGTATAACGAGAAGCTCGGCAAGATCCATTTCTGGGCGTCGACGATCAGCGTCAACGTATTGTTCTTCCCGCAGCACTTCCTCGGTCTTGCGGGCATGCCGCGGCGCATTCCCGATTATTCGGTGCAGTTCGCCGAGTTCAACATGATGTCCTCGATCGGCGGGTTTGCCTTCGGTTTGTCCCAGTTGCTGTTCGCCTGGGTGGTCTTCGACTGCATGTTCAACCGCAAGCTCGAGAAAGCCGAGGCGCGTTCCTGGGAAGGGGCAAAGGGCCTTGAGTGGACCGTGCCCTCGCCGGCGCCGCACCATACCTTCGATACGCCGCCGGAGATCAAGGAAGGCGATCTGGCGCATGGCGACGTCGCCCACTGAGAATGATGTCGCTCGATGAAGACCAGCGTCGCGCTGCCGGCCGCCGTACCGCCTGGATCGTCGGCGCGATCGCGTTCGGGGTCTACCTGACCTTCATCGTCTCGACATTGCTGAAATGAATACCAGCCCATCAAACAAGAAGCTCTTCCTACTGCTCACCGGGCTGGCCGTGGGCATGTTCGGGTTCGGCTTTGCTCTGGTCCCGCTCTACAGCGTTTTCTGCGATGCCCTCGGCATCAAGCTTGGCTCAGGCGGCAGCGGAAAGATCACCCAGGACATCTCCACCTACGAGAGCGACGAGGAGCGCTGGATCACCATCCAGTTCGATTCCAGCGTGGATAGCAAGCTCCCCTGGGAGTTCCGGCCGGATCAGGATTTCATGAAGGTCCGGGTCGGGGAATTGACGGAAACGACGTTCTTTGCCGCGAACCTGGACGACCAGGCCGTGATCGGCCACGCGGTGCCGAGCATCGCACCAGCCGAGGCGTCGATCTACATGGCCAAGACCGAGTGTTTCTGTTTCAACCGGCAACAGCTGGCAGGCGGAGAATCCCAGCAGATGCCGGTCCGGTTCATCATCGATCCAGAACTGCCTGAAAAGATCAAGGTGTTGACGTTGTCCTACCGCTTCTATCGCAGCGATCAGACGGCGCAGCTGACCAACGGAGAGTAAGCATGGCAAATGCGACTGGGGGATATTACGTACCGCATCACGCGCACTGGCCCATCGTCGGTTCGGTGGGCCTGACCGCGCTGGTCGTGGGAGTGGCCAACTACCTGAACGGGGGTGGCGGCTTCTGGACGGCGATGATGTACGGGGGTTTTGCCATCGTGGCCATCATGATGTTCGGCTGGTTCCGCAACGTCATCGTTGAAAGCGAATCGGGGGCCTACAGCGATCAGGTCGATGTCTCCTTCCGCATGGGGATGATCTGGTTCATCGCCTCGGAGGTCATGTTCTTTGCGGCGTTTTTCGGTGCCTTGTTCTATGCCCGGCAGTTTGCCGTGCCCTGGATCGGCGGTGAGGGCTCGGGGCTTTCGACCGCCCAGTTCCTGTGGCCCAGCTTCGAGGCCAGCTGGCCGACCAACGGTCCGAAGTCCATCGGCGGAGCTTTCCAGACCATTCCGGCCTTTGATCTGCCGCTGATCAATACCCTGATCCTGCTCAGTTCCGGCGTGACCGTAACCGCGGCGCACCATGCGCTGAAGAAGGCGCAACGCAGGGCAACGGTCTTTTGGCTCGCGGCGACCGTGGCCTTGGGTTTCCTGTTCGTTTTCCTGCAGGCCTACGAGTATGTGCACGCCTACAGCGACCTGAACCTGAAGCTGTCGACGGGAATCTACGGCTCGACTTTCTTCATGCTGACCGGGTTTCACGGCATGCATGTCACCGTGGGCGCGATCATGCTCGCGATCATCACGCTACGGGTGGCCAAGGGCCATTTCACGCCGGACCATCATTTCGGCTTCGAAGCGGTCGCCTGGTACTGGCACTTTGTTGATGTCGTGTGGCTGGGTCTGTTCGTATTCGTCTACATCCTGTAGCCACAGGCGCAACGATACTCTCCTAGCTCAGGGCTGGTCCCGCGGCTGCTCGGCAGCGGGGCGCTGTCCGGTTATCGGATCCGGGTTGCCCGTCAGGATGCCGGTCATCTTGCCCAGCACGAGCAACAGAAAGAGCACCACCGAGAGCCCGATCCGCCAGGTCAGGGACCGGAGCGTGCGGTCCGACTTGCCCTGATCCTTGAGCATGTAGACCAGACCCGCGGCCAGGTTGTAGACGATCACCAGCAGGAACAGGACGATGACGATAGTGGTTAGCACGGTAGGGTTGGCTGTCGGCGAAAAGGGCGGCGAGTATAACCGATGAACCGTCGAGTGTTGCTGAAGATCATCCCTCTGGTCGCCGGAGGGCTGTTGATTGCCCTGTTCCTGCGCCTGGGATTCTGGCAACTGGACCGTGGGGCGCAGAAGGCTCAGCTCTTCGCCGCCTTCGAGCAGGGTCTCGAGCAATCTCCGATGGTCCTGGACCGCTACCGGCCCCATCCGCGTTATACGCCGGTCCGCCTTGAAGGGCGCTTCACCGGACCGACCGTTTTCCTCGACAACCGGACCTACGAAGGCCGGCCGGGCGTGCATGTCTATGTGGTGTTCGAAACCGCGGCCGAGGGACCGGCTGTCCTGGTCAACCTCGGATGGCGGCCCATCGGGCCGCGGCGCGAGTTGCCCGTTGTCGAATACCCGTCCGACGGGCGCCCGGTTCGCGGACTGCTGACCAACCCGCCGCCGGTCGGCGTCCGGCTTGGTGACGGGTTGCCCGAGTCCGGTGTGTTGCGGGTGCCGTACCTCGAGCTGCCTGCGCTGGAAGAACGCTTGAATTTGCAGCTCGCGCCCCAGATATTGCTGGCCACCGACCAACACCCCGAGTTTGTTCGAGACTGGCGACCGGCGCTGATGCCGCCCGAGCGACATCAGGCCTATGCGTTCCAGTGGTTTTCCCTGGCCGCGGCAGTGCTGGTCATCATCTTGATCATGCAGTGGCGAAAGCGAAGCCGATGAACGAATCAACCCGCCAATCGACATTGAATCCCCGCCTGGTGCTGGTGGTCCTGTTCGTGCTGTTTCTCGCGCCGGTTCTCGTGGCCATCGTCATGAACAGCCGCTGGGTGGAATGGCAGCCGGAGCCCACCAAGAATTACGGGGAACTGATCACCCCCGTGGTCGCGGTCCCGGCGGGGTTGCGGGAGCTGCTGCCGGCGGACCAGTGGATCCTCCTGGCCGCTTTCCCCGAATGTTCCGCGAAGTGCACTCGTGACATCGATCATTTCGAGCGTATCGATCGGGCGCTGGGTCGGCACGGCGAATCCCTCGCGCCGGTGCTTGTGCTGGATGCCGCAACGCCGACCGATCTGCCGGCGCATGTTGAGGTAATCGCCGATGGGGGTGTCTGGCGGGCCTTTCTTGCCGAGTTGAACCATGAATCCGGTTCGGTGGTTCTCATCGATCCCCTGGGCAACCTGATGATGTCCTTTCCCCGCGACTTCGATGCCTCGGCGATGAAGGACGACCTGGAGCGGCTGATCAAATACAGCCGATTCGAGGCGTCATGAACCGGGCCTTTTCGAACTGGGCCTGGCTGGGCGCTGCCCTGGCGCTCACGGTGGTGATTCTCGGGGCCTATGTACGGCTTTCTCACGCGGGACTCGGCTGCCCCGACTGGCCGGTGTGCTACGGCAAGGCGACCTGGCCGGTTACCGTCGAAGAGGTTGCTGCCGCGAACCGCGATTTCCCCGAACGACCGGTCGAGGTCGGAAAGGCCTGGCGCGAGCAGGTGCACCGTTTCCTGGCCGCCGGCCTGGGCACGCTGATCCTCGGGCTCGCGCTCGCCGCCAGCTGGAACCGTCGAGCGCGCCGAAACCTGGTACTGGCTACCGCAGCAATCGCCATGATCGGCGTGATCAGCTACGTTCAGGGCCTGCGCGATTTCGCGGGGATGATTTCCATCCTCGCCGTGGGACTGCCGGTGAGCCTGGCGTTCTTCTGGCGCGATGACCCCCGGGCCGCCCTGGCAACCGGTCTTCTCGGACTGGTGATCTTCCAGGCAATGCTCGGCATGTGGACGGTCACCCTGCTGCTCAAGCCTATCGTGGTCACGGCCCACCTCCTTGGTGGCCTGGCGACGCTGGGTCTGCTGGTCTGGCTCGCCATGCGCACCCGGGAGCGACAACCCGAACACGACCGCTCCCTTCGCGGCGTGGCCTGGTTGGCGCTGGTCGCCGTGGCCGGTCAGATCTTCCTCGGCGGCTGGACCTCGACCAACTATGCCGCTCTGGCCTGCCCGGATCTGCCCATGTGCCAGGGCCAGTGGTGGCCGGAGATGGATTTTGGGGAAGCTTTCGTCCTCTGGCGGGGCATCGGCGTGGACTATGAAGGCGGGATCCTGGACTGGCCCGCCCGCACCGCGATTCAGTTCAGCCACCGGCTCGGGGCCATTGCGCTCACCCTGGTCCTGGCCTACGTCCTCTGGCGCCTTTCTTCCCGGCCCCGGTTCCGTGGCCACGCTCTTGTCATCGGTTCCCTGCTGGCGCTGCAGATCGGTCTGGGGATCTGGAATGTGCTGGGCAGCCTACCGTTGCCGGTCGCTGTGGCTCATAATGCGGGCGCAGCACTGCTGCTGATCGCCGTGCTCCTGCTGTTCTATCGCACCACGCATCCGGAACCGACTTGACCGCCACCGCCGAACAATACCTGGAAGTCTGCAAGCCGAAGGTCGTGGCGCTGATCGTGTTCACGGCCATTGTCGGCATGCTGATGGCGGTCCCCGGCGTGCCACCGTTGGCCACAACCCTCTGGGCCACCCTGGGGATCGGCCTCGCGGCGGCTTCCGGTGCTGCGGTGAATCACCTGATCGATCGTCGGGAAGACGCGATCATGGCCCGCACGCGTCATCGCCCACTGCCTTCCGGTCACCTGTCCAGCCGCAAGGTGCTCATCTTTGCGACTCTGCTCGGGGTTGCCGGCGTGGGCTTGCTGGTGGCGTTCGTGAACCTGTTGACCGCCGTCCTGACCTTTGTGGCCATGATCGGCTACGCGATCATCTACACCGTTTTTCTCAAGCGGGCGACGCCGCAGAACATCGTCATCGGCGGCGCCGCCGGGGCGGCCCCGCCCCTGTTGGGCTGGGCGGCCATCCAGGGCCAGCTGGACCCCCCGGCCTATCTGTTGTTCCTGATCATCTTTGCCTGGACACCGCCCCACTTCTGGGCGCTCGCGATCTATCGACGACACGATTATGCGGCGGTCAACATCCCCATGCTGCCGGTGACCCACGGGGTCAGCTTCACCCGCTGGCACATTCTCTTCTATACGCTGATCCTGTTCCTGATCACCCTGCTACCCTATCTGATCGGGATGAGCGGACTGTTTTATCTCGGCGGGGCGGTGGTGCTTGGCGTTGTTTTCCTGGTCTATTCCGCCCGCCTGCTCGGCAGCGACGAGGAATGGCTGGCGATGCGCGTGTTCAGCTACTCGATCATCTACCTGATCGTTCTCTTCGCGTTCCTGCTGGTCGACCACTACCTGCCGCTGCCGCATCCGCTCCATGACACCGCCCCCGCGCTGCTGGACTTTGCAGCGGAACCCCGATCCTGGGCACGAGACATACAAGGAAGCCTGCCGTGAAAACCCATCTACAGGAACTGATCACCCAGGCGCTGCTGGATCTGCGGCGCAACGGCGACCTGCCGGCGGACCTGGAATTCGATGTGCAGATCGAGCGGGCCCGATCACCGGAACACGGTGATTATTCGTCCAACATCGCGATGGTGCTTGCCAAGGCCGCCCGCAAGGCGCCGCGCGACCTGGCCACTGCGATCATCGACGACCTGCTCCCCTCCAAGCATGTCGAGAAGGTCAGCATGGCGGGTCCGGGATTCATCAACTTCAGCCTCAGCACGAGTTCGCTGCAGAACATCGTCAGCCAGATCCTCCGCCAGGGTGATGGCTTTGGACGGGTCGATTCTCGCGGTGGACAGAAAGTGACCGTCGAGTTCGTTTCGGCTAACCCGACCGGTCCGTTGCATGTCGGCCATGGTCGCGGCGCGGCCTACGGTGCGAGCCTGGCGGCCCTGCTCGATGCGACGGGACACGATGTTCATCGGGAATACTACGTCAATGACCATGGCCGGCAGATGGAGATCCTGGCGACTTCGGTCTGGTTGCGCTACCTGGAACTGGGCGGGACGACGATCCCCTTTCCCGGGCGCGGTTACCGCGGGGAGTATGTTTACGAAATCGCCCGCACGGTGCGGCAGGAAAAGGGAGATGAGCTGCGTCGGGCGCCGGTCGAGATCACCGAGGGTCTGCCGGAAGACGGCGAGGGCGAAGCCGGCGAGAAGTACATCGATGCGCTGACCACCCGCGCCAAGGAGCTGCTGGGTGACAAGGGATACCGGTACTGCTTCGAGGCGGCGCTCAAGGCCATCGTCGAAGACATTCGGGGCGATCTGCGGGAATTCAATGTCGAGTTCGAGGAGTGGTTTTCCGAACGTCAGCTGGCGGACAGCGGCGCCATCGACCGGGCGCTCGAGCGCCTGCGGTCGCTGGGACACGTCTACGAGCGTGACGGGGCGCTGTGGTTTGATGCGACGCGCTTCGGCGACGAGAAGGACCGGGTGGTGGTGCGCGAAAACGGCGTCACGACCTATTTTGCGTCCGACATTGCCTACCTGCTCGACAAGCTGGGACGGTTCGATCACGCAATCTACGTCTTCGGGGCGGACCACCATGGATACGTCGCCCGGCTGCATGCGGCGGCCCGGGGTCTTGGGGAGGATCCGGAGCGGGTCGAAATCCTGCTGGTCCAGTTTGCCCATCTCTTCCGCGGCGGCGAAAAGGTCCAGATGTCGACCCGCTCGGGCGAGTTCGTGACCCTGCGGGAACTGCGCGAGGAAGTCGGTACCGACGCGGCCCGCTTTTTCTATGTGATGCGCAGCCATGAACAGCACCTGGATTTCGACCTGGAACTGGCCAAGAGCCAGTCGGCGGACAACCCGGTCTACTACATCCAGTATGCTCACGCGCGAGTGGCCAGCCTCATGCGCAAGCTCGAAGAACGAGGCCTGGGCTACAACCAGGCCATCGGCGAGGCCTCGCTGGATCGCCTGGATGATCCGAGCGAGATCAACATCCTGCGCGAGCTGATGCACTACCCGGAAATCCTCGCAGCGGCGGCGCGCACCCGGGGTCCCCAGTTGCTGGCGCATTACCTGCGCGAGCTCGCCCAGACCTTTCAGAGCTATTACAACAACCAGCCCATCCTGGTGGACGACGACGAGGACCTGCGCAATGCGCGCCTCTGTCTCTCGCTTGCGGTCCAGCAGATTCTCCGCAACGGCCTCGACCTTCTGGGCGTGAGCGCGCCGGAGCGCATGTAATGACCGCAAGGCGACGCGCCGGCAAGAAGCAGGCTATCCGGGACGCGGACCGGCGTCTGATTCCCGCCTGGGTCTGGTTGACCCTGGGCATCGTCATGGGTCTCGGTCTGGCCGCGTTCCTGCTCTGGAGCGGGGTTATGCGGCCCGGCTCGGAGCAGCCGCGGCCGGTTCCGGCTGCGTCCTCGGAAGGGCCGGCGGATATCTCGGCCGGCGCGGAAGAAGAGTGGCGCCCGAAATATGATTTCTACACGGTGCTGCCCGAGATGGAGGTGGTGATCCCGGAAGAGGAACTGGCCGATCGGGTCAATCGCCGCCAGACGGAAGCGGACTCCGCCGGTCCGTTCGTCATCCAGGTCGGTTCCTTTCGGGAGTACGCCGACGCGGACCGGATCAAGGCGGAGCTGGCCCTGCTCGGCATCATTGCTCACGTACGCGAGGTGTCCATCGATGAACGGACCTGGCACCGGGTCCGGGTTGGCCCGTTCGATAGCATCCGGGAGACGGATCGGGTGAAACGGCAGCTCCAGAGCAACAACTACGATGCGCTGGTTCTCTCGGAAAAAGGCTGACATTCGATCCGGCGCGCATCGGTGTGGCGCTTTTTCAGCGGGCGGGAAGCTTGTTATTCTGTGTGAAACCTGACGGACGGACCAAACCGATGACTACGCGCGAAGCCAACCAGTGGGCCATGTTCATCCACTTCTCGATCTTTGCGGGGGTGATCGTCCCCTACGCAGGCCTGATCGTTCCGATCGTCATCTGGCAACTCAAGAAGGATGAGTTCCCGTCGTTGACGGCCCACGCCTACGTGGTCCTGAACTGGATCATCAGCGTCATCATCTACTCGCTGATCTGCGCGGTTCTGACCCTGATCCTGGTCGGTGTGCTGGGCTTCGTGGTGCTTGGGATCCTGTGCATCGTCTTCCCGCTGATCGGCGGGATCAAGGCCAATGAGGGCGAGCTGTGGGAATATCCGCTTTCGATCCGGTTCTTCAAATAATCGCTGCGCGCAAAGCGGAACCCTGAAGGCTTGAAGACCTGAAGGAATCTCCGCCCTCCGCAGAATTACGCCACCTCAGCGGCCCATCTATTCGTCGCTCTCCGGATCCTCAGGCTGGGACGGCAACCGCCATTGGCCGTTTTCCGTTCACTTCATGTCGTCACGCTTTCATGGTTCCCGCTCTTGGGCGTTCGTGCATCAGCGGCCGGGGACACCTTCGTTGGCCTCGAAGCCGGATCGGAAGATCGCCGGATCGCTGATCCGTTCGATCGTTCCGCCGTAGCTCACCACGTAGAGTTCGCCCTCCAGCCCTTCGCCGAAGCCCGAGATGTTGCCGGTCCGGCCGACGACCTGGAAGGACCAGGTCCCCCCGCCCTCGGCGGCCGCGAACAGCTCGCCGGTGCAGAAGTCACCGAAGAAATAGACGCCGTCCAATCGGGATTCGGGACCGCGATGACGAAAGCCGCCGGTCACCGAACAGCGGCTCGGGAACGAGTCGTACACCAGGATCGGATCCAGCAATGACCCGTCAAGCTCCAGTTCCTCGCACGCTGCCGCGTCGTCGCCGGGGTCGCCGGACAGGGGGTAGTCCGTATCCCCCTCGCGGCAGTCCCATCCGAAGTTGGCGCCGGCGGTCAAGTCGGCGGCGGGCAGAAAATCGACTTCCTCGACCCGACCCTGGCCCACGTCGCCGATGAACAGGTCCCCGCTCGAGCGGTCGAAGCTGAACCGGTAGGGATTGCGCAGACCCAGGGCCGCGATCTCACTGCAGGTCGCCGGATCTGCTCGGAACGGATTGTCGGCGGGAATCCCGTAGGCCACGGCACCGCCGCAGGCGCCGGACGGATTGGCCCCCGGGTTGTCGACATCGATGCGCAGCAGCTTGCCGAGCAGGCTACCGGGATCCTGGGCCCGATCGTTGGGGTCGCCGGTAAAACCGCCGCCATCGCCCATCCCGATATACAGCATCCCGTCGGGCCCGAAATGCAGATCGCCGCCGTTGTGGTTTTCGAAATCCTGCGGAATGCTCAGGACGACTGCTCCGGACGCCCGATCCGCCCGGCTCTCGTCGGCTGGATCGACATTGAACGCCTCGATCACAGTCGAAAAGCTTGTGGGGCCGGGATTGTCGGTGTAGTTGACGAACAGCCGACCGTTAGTCGCGTAATCGGGATGAAAGGCCAGACCCAGCAAGCCCCGCTCGCCTTCGGCTGCGGTGCGATCGCTCAGGTCCAGGAAGGGCTCCGGGTTGACGGAACCATCGGCATTCAGAACGTGGATCAGGCCACCCTGCTCGACCACGAAGGCGCGGGAAGCGTCGGCCGGAGCATGGCGGACCGCGACCGGTCGATCGAATCCGGAAGCGACGGGGACCAGTTCCGGCTGGATCTGCGCCGGGGCCGTAGCCGCGGCAAGAAGCAGGATTTTCAGGGACAGCACCAGCGAGCGCTCATCTTGAACCTGCCAGCAGTATAAGTGCGTTGGCGCGAATCAGAGGGCGGCCAGCAACTGGGACTCGACCTGAGCGAGCAGCATCTCGTTTTCGGACCGCGCCGTGTCGAGCAGTGCCTTGAAAGCCGGGTCCGGTCGCAGTGATGCGAGACGGACATCGTGCTCGGTGCCCCAGACGTCCAGCCGGCCGCGCTCGGCCATGTCCCTGAGATGGTCGATGGCCGAAGCGATGTCCCCCTTCAGGGTTGCGATCACCGCAGCCAGGTAGCTCATGCCCGGATGGGTCACCCCCTGGACTTCCAGGGTCGTCATCTGCTGCTGCGCCTGTTCGACCAGTTGGGCGGCCGCGCTTTCCTCGTCGTTGCCGCGGTGAGCGTAGGCTTTCCAGGTGAGCACCTCGATGGCGAAGGTGGGCGGGAGCGCGGACGGATCCTCCAGGACCCGATCGAAATACTCCAGCGCTTCCGCGTGGCGGCCGTCGCTGGCGGCCAGCTGGCCCAGCCAGAACGGCGGCATCATGGCCTCCTTGCCGGCCACCGCATCACCGCTTCTCTCGAGCAGGCCCTCCGCCACCCGGCGCAGTTCATCGTGCCGGTTGGTCATGTGCAGGTAGCGCGCATAGCTGGCGACCACACTGATGTTGTCCTGGTTGAGGACGAGCGCATCATCGATGATGGCCTTGGCCCGATCCATGGCGCCGATATCGAGCAAAAGCCCGGCCATCATGGCCTGGGTCGGCGGCTCGTCCGGTGCCAGGGTCAGCGCGAGCGACGCGTGATCGACCGCTGCCGGCATGCGGCCGTACACCGCTTCCCAGTTGGCCAGGAGTCTCAGCACCACGGTGGAACTCGGGTAGATCTCGCGCACTTCCTCGAGGCGCTCAAAGCCCTCATCCGGCATCCCTCGCGACAACTCGTTGGAGGCCAGGTTGACGTTCAGGAGCAGATTCAGCGGGTCCCGGGACAGCGCTTCGCGCAGGATCGCAGCTTCCTCGGCCCTGCGCCCCTGTTCCCCGACGGCGATCGCAAGCCAGGTGTGGGCGATGGTGTTGTCGGGGTTGAGGTCGATGGCTCGGCGCAGGTGTGCCTCGGCGGCGGATAGCTTGCCGAGATTCATGTACAGCAGCCCCAGCGAGGCGGCGCCCTCGCTCATCTGGGGGTCCAGCTCCACCGCCGCTTCGACGAGCGGCACGGCCTGGCGGATGGCTTCCGCGGTGGACAGGTTGCCGTAGTTCGAAAGAAGCAGATAGGCGTCCGCCAACCCGGCGTAGGCCAACGCGTAGGTGTTGTCCAGCTCGAGGGTTTCCTTGAAGATCTCGATCGCCCTCTGCAGCGATTCCGGGGTGCGCTTGCGCCATTCTTCACGGCCCCTCAGGTAACTGTCATAGGCTTCGAAGCTGGCCGGCGAAGCGGTCGCCTGCTCAACGGCGGCAAAGCCTTCGTAGCTGCCGATCAGTTCCTCGGCGATGGCGCTGGCGATGTCCTCCTGGATCTGAAAGATATCTTCGACGGTGCGGTCATAACGGTCGGACCAGATTTCGAAACCGCTGGCCGTGTCGATCAGTTCGGCGCGAATCCGCACCGAGTCGCCCTGCTTGCGAACGGTGCCCTCCAGAATGGTTGCCACGTTCAGCCGGCGTCCAACCTCCCGGGCGTCGTAGGTCTTGCCGCGGAAGGCAAAGGAAGAACTCGACGCGGCGACCTTCATTTCGTCGATCCGGGCAAGTGCATCGCGCAACTCCTCCGTTACCCCATCGGCGAAATAACCCTGGTCCCCCTCGGGGCTCAGGTCGATGAACGGCAGCACCGCGATGGAATTCTCCGGTGGCGGCGCCTGATTACCGGAGGTATAGCTGTAGGTAGATTCATCCGCACCGACCGGAGCCGGCGCGGATGCAATCGTCTGCGGCTCCATGATCGATGGGCGATAGAAGGTATAGAGGTAATAACCGACCAGGGCATCCAGTCCGAGGACCGTGATGAGCAGGAGCAGCGGCCGGGAGCGGGAGGTGTTTTCGTCCGACTCGGTACGCTGGATGCCATCCGAGGTCCAGTCGAACACCCAGGCCAGGGCCATGACCACGGGAAACCCGAGCAGCACGACGATGATCAGCGCCGTGAGCGACCAGGGTGGGAGTTGCAGCGGATCGAAGGTGATCTCGCCCAGCTGGAGCACCACGAACGCAACCACGGCGTACATGGTCGCCACCCGGAAAACCCGGCGCCGATGCAACTCGGCTATGGTTGATGCCAGAAAGGCGCGTGCCATTCTCCCTGATCCTCGGAACTGTCCTTTCACCGCTCCACCCGTGGAACGGCGGCCGCTACCGGGTAGACGAAGCGCCCCGACAGCAGGTTACAGTGAACGTTCAAAACCTTAGACGGCTGGTTCACCGATTCGGTTTGCATCCTACCCGATCGGTCGCAGTCGGGCCCGTGCCGTTCGACCGATAGGCGATTATCTGGCTTTGAGCGCTCCGGGACGGGCAAGTTCCCGGGTCGGGTGGGTCTGCCATTCGCTCCGGTGCGGCTGCAGAACTTGTGCAACATGGCCCGGATCGTCGATGGTCGGGCTACAATAAGCCGGACACTTCGGGAGGCGCAGCGCATGGTCGACACCCATTGGATCCACGAACATCACCGCGAATCAGGCAGCGCCATCGGCTACGAGGTGGTCGAGCGGCTCCACGTCGAGGAATCCCCCTATCAGCGAATCGAGGTGTTTGCGACACGCCACTTCGGTCACGCGATGGCCCTGGACGGCTGCTGGATGCTGACCGAAAGGGAGAATTTCATTTACCACGAGATGATGACCCACCCGGCCCTGTTCACCCATGACCAGCCGCGCGATGTGGTGGTCATCGGTGGCGGGGACTGTGGCACGCTGCGCGAAGTCCTGAAGCACCCTTCGGTCCAGCGCGCGGTCCAGATCGAACTGGACGAGCGGGTTACCCGGGTGGCCGAGAAATTCTTTCCTGAGCTGACCTCCAGCAACAAGGACTCGCGCGCCGAGTTCCGCTTCGAGGACGGGATCGCCTGGATGCAGGCCGCCGGTCCCGGCAGCGCGGACGTGATCATCGTCGACAGCACCGATCCGGTGGGTCCCGCAGCGGGGCTCTATGATGTGAAGTTCTTCCGGACCTGCTTCGAAACCCTGCGCGAGGGAGGCATCCTGGTGCAGCAGAGCGAGTCGCCGCTGCTGCACGTGGATCTGCTCAAGGCGATGCGCCGCCGCCTGCCCAAGGCCGGTTTTGACGCCGTCCGCCAGCTGCTGTTTCCCCAGCCCTGCTATCCCTCGGGGTGGTGGAGCGCCACCATGGCCCGCCGCGGTGGGAATTTCGACTCCTTCCGCCACAAGGCCGCCGGCGCCATCGACACCCGCTACTACAACGAGCAGATCCACCAGGCGGCGGGTGTGCTCCCGGCGTATCTTGCGGAAGCGCTGCGGCAGGACTAGGGTCCTCGTGCCTGCGGTCGACGGCTCGGCGATGACCGGCACGACTGCGCCCATGGCAGGTGACTCGGCAGCATGAGCGACGCCACGCCCGGCTCCTGGAGAAAGCTCCTGCGATTCTTCGAGGCGCCGCATCCGGCATTGCTCGAGGCGGGTGCGGGTGGCGAGCGGCTGGTGGCGAATACGCGGCTGGTCTTCTGGCTTTTCATCGGGCTGGGGCCCTTGAGCAGCATTCTTACCGGCCGCTCGGAAACACCACCGGAGGTATGGATCTCGCTGGTTGGCGTGATCGTCGCCATCCTGATCGCCATTGCGGTGATCGTCATCCTGCGTTCGCGCACGCAGATCCATTCGATCGGGTTCGTCACCGGAACGGTCGATGTGAGCATCGTCACCGGCGTTCTTGCCGCGGTCGCCCTGATCGGGCGACCGGAGATTGCCGCTCACAGCCAGGTTGCCTGGGCCGTCTACCTGCTGGGCATCGTCACGGCGAGCCTCCGCTTCGACGCGCGCATCTGCCTTTTCGTCGGCGCCGTGGCATTCGTCGAATATCTCGCATTTCTGGCCTGCGTCTATGCCCTGACACCGGTCGAACTGACCGCCTACGACATGCTGACTCAGACCGCGCGGCTGGCCCTGATGGTTGCCGCCACGGCCATTGCGATCGGCATCGTGCATCGCAGCCGCTACCTGGTGGAGGCCTCGGGAACCGACCGTCTGACCGGGCTGGCAAGTCGCGCCTATTTCGAAGAGCGCCTGGCAGCCGAACTGTCTCGCAGCCGGCGATCGGCGGAGCCCCTCTGCCTGGTCCTGTTCGATATCGATCGGTTCAAGGAATTCAACGACCGGTTCGGTCACGACGTTGGTGATCTTGCGCTGAAGATGGTCGCGGACTTGCTGACCGAGAGCAAGCGGCAGCAGGATTTTCTGGCCCGCTGGGGTGGCGAAGAAATTGCCCTGATCCTCCCCGATACGGAGATCGACGGCGCCGCGGAGATGGCCGATCGCATGCGCAAGACGCTCTCGGCCTCGGCACTCGAATTTCGCGGGCAGTCGCTATCGCTCACGACAAGCGGTGGCATCGCCGAGTTTCCTGCCGATGGTGCCGATTCGGCGACCCTGTTCCATGCGGCGGATCGAAGGCTGTTGACGGCCAAGCAGCGGGGCCGAGACCGGATCGTGTACTCCGATCCCGGGAGCGATTGAGAACCTGATCGGAGGCACCCTTTGCCGAGAGGGTGCCTCCGACCGAAGGCCGATGCCCACCCGGGCACTCCACCCGGCCCCTGGATTCGTGCGAGGCAAGCGAAAGTCTGCTAATTTTCCTCCGCAGACAGGGGGAGTTGAAACATGCTATCGAAACCTTTTCGACGGGTTATCCCGTGCGCCGTGCTGGTCGTCCTCACCGCATTGCTGGGCGCCGAAGTCGCCCTGGGTCAGGAGTTCTGCTGGAAGGACTCCTACGGTCGGGGCGTCGGCACGGTCCCGGACTCGTGTCCGCGCGGCCAGGAGCGAATCGGCCTGTTGTGCTACGACCGGTGCCCATCGGGCATGAAGCGGGTCGGCGTGGACTGCCACTCGGTGTGTCCCGCGGGAATGGAGGACCAGGGGCTCTACTGCCGTCGCACCGAATACGGCCGCGGCGCCGGCTACCCCTGGAAGTTCGGTGACGGATTGAACGACAAGGGCATGCGCCGGCGCTGCGAAGCCGATCACGGCAAGGGCAAGTGCGAGAAATCGGGCGAGATCTACTATCCCAAGTGCAAGGCCGGCTACAAACCCTTCGGTTGCTGCATCTGTCGGCCGGAGCGACCGAACTGCAGCGCGCTCGGCCTGGGGAGACAGATCGACCTCTCCTGCGAAAAGCGAATTCAGATCGGTAATCCCCAGACCGGCAGCTGCGGCTCCGGCGAAGAAAAGGATGCCGGCCTGTGCTACGCGCGCTGCGAGAGCGGCTATGACGGGATCGGACCGGTGTGCTGGGCGGACAAGCCGCGTGGCTGGGTGAATTGCGGGATGGGTGCCGCGAAGGACTCGGCCACCTGCGGAACCATCGTCTTCAACCAGGTTTCATCAGTGGGCCAGATGGCCATGTTCGTCGGATCCCTGGGCACCTCCAGCGCCGCCTCGGCGGGGAGCAACAGCGCCAGGCTGGCCCAGCTCAAACGCAAGTTCGAGGACATGAAGCGGTCCTGGAACCAGATCAAGGACCGGCCCGAGGTTCGCGCCGCGATCGAGTCCGCGAAGACGGCCGGGACGGTCAAGCGCGTCTACGACATCACCCAGGAGGTGAACAGCGCCACCACCGAAGAGGACATGGCGCGCGTGGCGGCCCAGATTGCGGCCATCCTGGATCCAACCGGCGTTTCGGCAACGGTCGCGGCCTATACCTATCCAGTGTGCAGCAAGTATTTCGCGGACCAGGGACGTCCGGGTGCCACGCCACCACCGCCGACATCGACGCCCGGCGTCGCCGGTCCGGGCCAGCCGCCACCGACCGGAACGGCCCAGCCGGCGCCGATCAGCATCCCGGATCGACCGCTCACCCAGGACGGGGCCAACGGGCGCAACGTGGTTCGCGCCGATCACGCGCGCGGTCGCTTCGAACAGGCTGCCGACGGCCGATGGGCCGAGCTCGATGGCAATGGGCGTGTCGCGTTCACATTCCGGGAGACCGGCCGCGACGACTGGTCGGTCTACCTGAACGATCCCAGCCGCAACGTCCAGATCCAGATCGACCTCTACCGCAAGATGATCAGCTTTGGCAGCAACAATGCCCCCAAGCAGGATCTCTATCGTATCGATCGGGCCTGGCGCGTCGGGAGCAGCGCCCCGCCGCCGCCACAGAACACGGCACCACCGCCTCAGAGCGCCCCGACGACGGTCCCCGATAGGCCGCTGACTCAGGATGGCGTGAACGGTCGAAACGTCGTCCGCGCCGATCACTCGAATGGCCGCTTCGAACAAACGGCCAACGGCGCCTGGGCCGAGTTCGATGCCAACGGTCGGGCGGGGTTCACCTTCCGGGAGACCGGCCGCGATGACTGGTCCGTCTACCTGAACGATCGCAGCCGCAACGTGCAGATCCAGATCGACATCCATCGCAAGATGATTCGCTACGGGACGAACAACGGGCCGAAGCAGGATCTCTATCCGATCACCCGTTCCTGGCGGGTCGGCACCGGCCAGGGCAGCAGCACCGGCGCTTTGAGCCAGAGCGGGGTCAACGGTCGCAACGTGGTTCGGGCGGATCACGCGAGCGGCCGCTTCGAGATGACCGGGAACGGCGTCTGGAAGGAGCTCGATGCCAACGGGCGAGCGGGATTCACCTTCCAGGAGACGGGCCGCGACGACTGGTCGGTCTACCTGAACGATCGCAGCCGCAACGTGCAGATCCAGATCGACATCCATCGCAAGATGATTCGCTACGGGACGAACAACGGGCCGAAGCAGGATCTCTACCGGATTACCTCGGCCTGGCGACGCTAGGATCCGACTTCCACGGCGAGAAATACGACGCCAAGCGAGCCGCCGCGAGGCTGCAAGGGCGACCGGATCTCCGCTGCCCGGTCGGGGAACGGCCGGGCCGCCTCACCCCAAACTTGTGCGGCCGGGCCCCGATCCCGAGATAATAGGGAGACTAACCCGAATATAGTCTTTAGCTCACGCATGTCCTTCCTCCAGCAAGTCGAACCGGTCAGCGCCAACCACTTCGTGTTGCCCCGGGTGGGTGCCATGAACTGCGACGTGCACGCCTACCTGTCGGACGAACTGTTCCAGCAGACCGACGAGGCCCTGTGGCGTCAGGCCGCGCAGTCGGCCGCCTACGAGGGCGCCATCGGGATGTACCTGATGCCGGACACGCACATCGGCTACGGGATTCCCGTGGGGGGCGTACTGGTGACCGAGGACACGATCGTCCAGGCCGGTTCGGGCTACGACATCTCCTGCGGCGTGGTGTACCTGAAGGTGCCCGAGCTGTCGGCATCCGACGTCGCCGACTGGGAAAAGCGCATGCGGTGGATTCGCGAGGTCGAGCTGCGGGTGGCCACGGGGATCGGCAGTCACCGGCCACGCAAGATGAAGAAGACTTCCCGGCGGGAGGTCGAAGAGATTCTCCGCCATGGCGCCAAGGCCCTCGGGGTATCCGCCGACCTGTGCGAGCGGCAGTTCATTCCCGTGCCCGAGGATTCCGATTTCACGACCATCGGCCGCGCTTTCGAAAAGGCTGCACCCCAGCTCGGCTCGGTCGGCGGCGGCAACCACTTCGTGGAGATTCAGGTGGACGAGGCCGACGGCTCCGTGTGGGTGATGATCCACTGCGGGTCACGCGGCTATGGCTGGCAGACGGCCAACCATTTCTTCTACGCCGGGGCCGAACTTCGCGGGCTTCCGAGAAAACGCCGCGAGGAAGCCTGGCTGCGGGCTGATGAACCGCTGGGCCGGGCCTACTGGGCGCACCATAACTCGGCGGCCAACTATGCGGTGGCCAACCGCCACACCATCGTGAACGGGATCCAGGACGCGTTGGAGGCAAGCTTCGGGGTCCGCGGATCGGTCTGGTACGAGATTTCCCACAACCTGGTACAGCAGGAGACTCTGGTGCTTCCGGACGGAACGACCCAGCGCGGGTTCGTCCACCGCAAGGGTGCCACCCGGGCCTTTCCGGCGGGGCATCCGGACCTGGTCGGCAGCAAGTGGTCGGAAACGGGCCATCCCTGCCTCATCCCCGGCTCCATGCGCGACGGCGCGGCAATCATGTTCCCGGAGCAAGGCGCCTATCGCTCGGGTTGC